>NZ_BAAHWU010000004.1:0-185143 GCF_054601275.1 Dysgonomonas reticulitermitis
TTTTTTTGCATTATAATAACTTGTTAATTACTACTTAAATATAATAAAAATATATCACAAATCAAAGCGAATACGCCTAATAATCAATACTATAAATCCTTAACTTAATGACATTGGGGGCACCCACACGGTGCAGGCGGCGTAGAAAGGGACGGGGCGATAGCCCGTTCGTCCCTTTCAGCCGGCAAACCGATTGTGGGTCGCCGAGGGACGAAGCGCTAGCTTTTTGCTTACTTTTGGGCAATGCCAAAAGTAAGGGCAAGCCCGATAGGGCGCGGCAGTGATGAGCATATGTTGAGAATATAAGCAATAGACGTTTATCTGCTCAAGATAATCGAACGTTTTCATCCAACAGGAATAGCATTAACTGCTGATTGGCATTATTCATAATACTATAGTGAAATCAAGGTTTTACCCGGCTTCCTACATAACCAAAGAATGAGATATAAAGGAAACAAAGCAGAGGTATAACAAAGCCTACATTCATACTTACAGCACCTATATGCCCCATCAGCCACGGAGCTATTGCCCCGCCCACAACCATAAGGACTAATATAGACGCCGCTGTTTTTGTTTTATCTCCTAATCCCCTGACTCCAAGAGCAAAAATGGATGGGAACATGATCGACATAAACAGGTAAGACGCGATCAAAGCAATTACACCAAATCGGTTATGGTTCATTGTTACAAAAAGCATCAGAAGTGTATTAATCGCCGCAAAAGTACCCAAGAGCATTCCGGGCTTAACTTTTTGCATAAGAATACTTCCTGTAAGCCGCCCGACAGCAAACAAGCCCATTCCTCCGATTCCCAGTAATAAACCTCCCTGAAGCTCATTCAACTGTAATTCTTTTACCTCAACAGTATAGTTGATAAAGAAACTGCCTATGCCTGTCTGAGCAGCTACATATAAAAATTGGGCAAGGACGGCAAATACAAAATGCTTTTGTTTTATCAATGGTTTACTATCTCCGTTTAAAGTGGTATTACCATCTTCCTCCGGACTTATTTCCGGCAATCTTGTAAACAGGAACAATATCAATACCAACAGAACCAATATACCTAATCCCACGTAAGGGGGTATAAGGACAGAATTATCGGTCGTATGCCCTTTTATTGTTTCAGCAACTCCCCGTACAACCTCTCCGGCTCCTAAAAAGACCTTGGAAACAGCCTCTCCAAATAGTTCAAATATCGATTTACCCGATTCATTCTTGAATATTAGAAGCGAACCGACAATGGGGCCCAACACCCAACCAAGCGCATTAAATGTCTGAGCTAAATTGATACGGCTGGCCGAAGTTTCGGGTGAACCCAGCACTATCGTATAAGGATTTGCAACAGTTTCGAGACAAGTTAATCCCGCGAATAAGATAAGCAAGCCTAGCAAAAAAGCCCAAAAGGCATTAATACCCACTGCCGGCACAAACCAGAAAGCTCCTGTGGCAAACAGGATAAGCCCCACGATAATACCGGTCTTATACCCAAACCGGCGGGCAATATACCCTGCGGGAAGCGCCATAAGGAAATAAGCGCCATATGCAGACATTTGTATAACCCCGGATTGCGCTTTGGTCAAGTGTAAAGCATCCTGAAAGTGTTTATTCAGCACATCGAGCAAACTGTGGGCAAATCCCCACATAAAGAACAGGCTCGTTATAAGGATAAAAGGGAACAGATAATTTTGCCCCTGACTTCCTTTAAATAAAGATTTTTTCGTTTTGTCGTTCATTTTGGTATTAGATTCGTTTTATCATTTAAACAAGTGGCTCACTTTAGATGCAAAAGCTTTCCACTCTAAATTACTTCCGGGATAATAACTTCTAAAGTTAAAACTATTTTTCACAATGAGATGACCTTCCTCCAAATTTGTTATTGCTTTATCGGTTACAGCTTGTTGCAGAATATTTCCTATCGCCGTAGCCTCGGTCATACCGACAACAACCTCAACTCCCAAAGCATCAGCGATATACTGATTCAACAATTCGTTTTGACTTCCACCTCCTACAACTGCTAAATGCTTAATACTCCGACCGGAACATGCCTCTAATTTTTTCATTACGAAATGATATTTCAAAGCTAACGATTCGAGCACGCATCGCACCAGTTCTCCTTTTGTTTCAGGCAATAACTGACCTGTTTTATTACAATATTCCTGAATAGCTCTCGACATGGATACCGGATGGGTAAATGCCGGATCATCGGTATTTACAACGCTTCCGAACGGTTCACTCTTTGAACATTCCGATAATAGATGATCGTAAGAACAATCTTCATCTCCTCTTTCCCATTCGGCAATCAGTCGTTGCAGCAACCACAACCCTGTGATATTACGCATAAACAGTATCTTGTTGTCAACTCCGCCTTCATTCGTGAAATCATTTATCATTGCTTCGGACGTAAGAATAGGTTCTTCGGCCTGTATACCCAACAGCGACCATGTTCCGGAACTCAGGAAAGCCCATTCGCTTCCTACTGACGGGATAGCAGCAATAGCACTTGCCGTATCGTGTGAACCTACAGCAAACACAGGGATTTCAGAAGTTCCTGCTTCCCCGGCAAACTCTCTTTTTAGTTTTCCTATTACAGAGCACGGATGTACAATGTCGCTCACCAGATGAGAGGGGAGTTCCAACTGATCGAATAAATCAAGTTCCCAATCCCTTATTTTAGCATTCAGCAATTGAGATGTAGAAGCTATTGTATATTCATTATATACTTTTCCGGTGAGATAATAATTAATCAAATCGGGTATAAACAATAGCTTATCAGCGACAAGTAAAGTCAAATCATCATCTTTTTCGAGGCTTAACAGTTGAAAAACAGAATTAATTTCCATCTGTTGGATTCCAGTAATAGTATATAGCTTTTCCTTCGAAATCCTGGATGTCGCTTTACCCATCATACCCTGTGTACGGCTATCGCGATAGCAGACAGGATTAGATATCAGCCGTCCTTTTTTATCTATCAATCCAAAATCTACACCCCATGTATCGACAGCAATACCCCGCAAATCGTATCCTTTGTTTATAGCCTGATGTATACCTTCTTTAATATTCCGGAATAGAGACAAGAAATCCCAATACAATGTATCGCCGAGCTTCACAGGCTCGTTATTGAAACGATGAACTTCATCCAAACGGATACGACCGTCTTCTATTGTTCCGACAATAGCGCGTCCGCTTCCGGCTCCAAGATCCAAAGCTAAATAGGCCATAGCGCTTATTTTGCGGTTTTTCCTAATACATAGACCTCCAAATCGCGAATTTCATCTTCCGTCAGAGTTAAATAATTTCCTTCGCCTGCCCGGACAATGATGCTGCATGCCAATTCGAAAAATACAGCTTTTTGGAAAGCGTCGTCAAAATCTTTTCCACATACAGCCTGTCCATGTTTGCTCATCAAAATGCAATCATGATCGGTCAGCGCTTCTGTTACAGCCCCGGCTAATTCTTTCGATCCCGGACGATAATAAGGAATAACAGGAATCTCTTTTCCGCAATAACAAGGCACTTCGGCAACTACATTAAAGTTTTCAGGCTTATTTTTCATACAAGAGACAATCGTAGCAAACTCCGACTGAAAATGAAGTACAACATTCATGTCTTTGCGTTGACGCAAAACGCCCAGATGAAATACACTCTCCATCGAAGGTTTCGGGCCATCGATACGCATCCCCGTAGAAATATCACAAATTGCGACGTTTTCCTTTGCCAAACGAGGTAGCCACGAACCTGTGCCTGACACAAGGGCTACATTATCCTCCACCCGCCAAGACAGGTTGCCGCTACTGCAAAGTTGTAACCGTTCTTTTCCTACACGATGAGCTTGCTCTATAAATTTATCTATCTGTTCCTGAGTTATCATAATACTTTTTTATATAATTCTATAATAGTGTCTTTTGTTATTTCTCTTGGATTACCCGGTGTGCACACATCATTTATAGCAGCTTCGGACAGCTTGTCTAAATCTTTTTCTGTGATACCAAATTCGTTTAGATGCTCCGGTATACCTACCTTTACGGCTAAATCTTTCACTGCTTTGATTGCTAATCGCGCGTTTTCTTCCTTAGTCTTACCTGATTGATATACATCCATAGCCTTAGCTATAATCACATATTTGTCGATAGCGGCAGGAGCGTTATATTCCATAACAGTAGGAAGTAGCATCGCATTCGCAACACCGTGGGGTATATCGAAAATAGCGCCCAACGGATGAGCCATACCGTGAACAAGACCTAATCCAACATTGGAGAATGCCATACCTGCGATATACTGAGCAACAGCCATGCCATTACGAGCTTCCGCGTTATTTGGCTCGAATGTGGCAGTTACCAGATAGCGATTAATCATTTCAATGGCCTTTATCTCAAACATATCGCTCATTTCCCATGCTCCCTTCGTAATCAATCCCTCTATAGCATGAGTCAAAGCATCCATACCTGTAGCCGCGGTAAGGCTTTTAGGTAACGTGTACATCAACTCGGCATCTACGATCGCGACAATAGGAATATCATTAGGATCGACACATACCATCTTCTTCTGATTTACCTCATCTGTTATCACGTAGTTGATCGTTACTTCGGCTGCTGTACCGGCTGTGGTTGGCAGTGCAATAACAGGAACGGATTTCTTTTTGGTAGGAGCCACACCTTCCAAAGATACAACATCGCTAAATTCGGAATTGTTGGAGATAATCCCAATCGCCTTAGCTGTATCGATAGACGAACCGCCACCGATAGCTATGATAAAATCTGCGCCGGATGCAGCATAAGCCGCCAAGCCGTCTTTTACATTCTTTACTGTGGGGTTTTGTTTGATTTCGCTGAATATATCATACGGAATATTCGCGGCATCAAGTATAGAAAGAACTTTATCTGCCACACCAAACTTTATCAAGTCCTTATCTGTCACGACAAGAGCTTTACCCAACCCTATTCTCTTAATTTCATCCGGTAATACTTGTCGTGCTCCCGGGCCAAAGTAAGACACCTCGTTCAGAACAAATCTATTTATCATGGTTTAATTTTTGCTGGTTAGTAAAATCAAATACAGCAGCGACTAAAAGCCGCTACTGTAAGATATAGTTTTATTTATAAAGAGGCCCATAAGTCTGACACGCACGGTAATCAGCGCCTTCTTTATCCATACCGAAGGCAGCCCATGCGGCAGGACGATAGATGTCGTCTTCATTTACATTGTGCATACAAACCGGTATACGAAGCATAGAGGCTAATGTGATAAGGTCAGCCCCAATATGGCCAAAGCTTATTGAACCGTGATTTGCTCCCCAATTGTTCATCACCGAATATACATCCTTAAAGTTAGGATCGTCTGTAAGGCGAGGCGCAAACCATGTTGTAGGCCAGCCTTTATCTGTGCGGTCGTCCAGTATTTTGTGAACAGCCGGATCGAGTTCCACAGACCAACCTTCTGCTATTTGAAGCACAGGCCCTAAGCCTTTTACCAGATTCAGGCGTACCATTGTACATGGCATTCCTCCACGGGTAAGGAATTTAGAGGAAAAGCCACCTCCACGGAAATATTCACGGTTGGCAGGAACCCATCTTGTAGCATCCAGGCAAGCTTTAGCTTCCGCTTCGCTAATATCCCAGAAAGGTTTCATCGCCGGCTTGCCATCCTTACCTTTTTGTTGCGCCGAACCATCGAGTGTAGCCGCGCCTGAATTGATAAGGTGGATAATTCCATTTGCCGCCTGCCCCTCAAGTTTCTTACCGGTTACACGTTCTACAGCCGAAGGGCTCCAATAGGTACGTACATCAGCAAATATCTGAGAGGTATTTGTTAATAAATAACCGAACAACATGGCAGTACCATTGAGAGCATCGTTTTCTGTTGCCAGAACATAAGGTGCACGGATACCTGTCCAGTCGAACGAAGAGTTCAATATAGCCTCGGCAAAGTCTCCGTTAGGATAAAAGTCTGTCCATTGGCGTTGTCCCTGGAAGCCTCCCGCGATAGCATTGTGTCCTAGAGCCTCTTCACCGAATCCCATTTCTTTCAGTTTCGGGTTGCCGACCATCAAGTCGCGCATAATAAGAGCCATTTTTACAACGAACTCCCAATCGCGGTCTTTTCCTTCGCGGTTCTTCTGAAGGTCTTGCCTATTGCATATATCTTCGTTTTCTTTGCAATTAGCTTTTGCCCAGGCCAAAGCTTTTTCAAACTCTTCTTTATCGTAAATGCCTTCTGTCATGCGGCGAATGATTTCCACTTCATCTACGCCTTCACAACGCATTCCCAGATAGTCTTCAAAGAAATCTGTGTTTACGATAGAGCCGGCGATACCCATACATACGGCGCCGATAGAGAGATAAGATTTGCCTCTCATTGTCGCAACCGCCAATCCGGCTTTAGCAAAGCGAAGTAGCTTTTCTTTCACATCGCAAGGAATTTCTGTTGTCCCTGCATCTTGCACATCATGTCCATAGATACCAAAAGCGGGCAATCCTTTTTGAGCATGACCGGCAAGAACAGCTGCTAAATAAACAGCTCCCGGACGTTCTGTCCCGTTGAATCCCCAAACAGCCTTCACGGTATGAGGCTCCATATCCATCGTTTCGCTACCATAGCACCAACATGGAGTCACGGTAATAGTTACACCAACGCCTTCCTTACGGAATTTTTCCGCACAAGCGGCGCTCTCGGCTACACGGCCGATAGTAGAGTCGGCAACAACACACTGAACAGGCGTCCCGTCAGGATATTTCAGAGTCGAAGTCAATAGATCAACCACACTCTTTGCCATGTTCATTGTTTGACTTTCGAGTGATTCACGCACCCCACCCATACGTCCGTCGATAGTGGGACGGATACCAATTTTAGGCCATTCGCCTTGAAATCTTTTTCTAGTCATGATATTTTAGATTTAAACAGTTAATTATTTTTATTCTAGTTCTACTTTCAGTACATAAATAGGATATTGCGTTTTACCAACCCAATTAAATTGTATATTCAATCCTTGATCTGTCTGCGACCATTTTACTGCTTTACCATTTTCAAGCAGCCTGACCCCTTTTACTTTATATTCTTTATTTATGGATTTGATTCTATAGTTTTTCTCGGTTACATCGCGCGCTATTGCGTATATTACTTTGCTTTTAGAAGTAAACCGAAAGTCGGCTATCCGATCTTTAGGAGTTCCATCGAACTCAGCATCATGAAAATCTGTCTTAACCGCTTCGTTTGATAAGCCGTATAAATTTTCACCGAATACAGTCCAAGGTCTTGTTCCATAAATAGCCTCTCCATTTGCTTTCAGCCATTTATGATATGCTTCCAGCCCGGGTTTTGTCAGTTTAGGAAAATCTCCTTTTCCGGTTGGCCCAATATTCAGCAACAGATTTCCACCTTTACTTACAATATCTGCTAAATGGCGGATCAGCTCCTCGGGTGCTTTATATATGGTATCGAATTTGTTGTATCCCCAATTTCGTCCCATAGTAATACAGGCTTCCCACGCACGATTATCTATCTTATCCATTAGTCGTTGTTCAACAATGGCATAATCCCCTATACCATTACCGATGCGATTATTTATAATGCAATTGGGCTGTATCGAATTGATCAATCTCCTCAACTCTTGACTTTGCTGCTTCGTCACCAGCTCTGGTGTATCGAACCACATCATGGCAATATCACCGTATTCTGTCAACAACTCTTTGAGTTGGGGCTTTACTTTTCGTTCTATATATCGTGATAAAACTTTAGCATCTTCATTAGAATAATCCCAAGTATTACTTCGCCCGGCTTTTTCCGGCCAATTAGTGGGCACGTCCGGATCTTCCCAATCACGCCCAAGGGAGTAATACAACCCCAATTTCAAACCTCCTTCACGACAAGCTTGAGCCAATTCTTTCAAAGGATCTTTCCCATATGGAGTTTTCTTTACGATATTATAGTCGCTACACTTCGAATCATACATAGCAAAGCCATCGTGATGCTTGGTTGTATATACAACATACTTCATTCCGGCTCGCTTTGCTGCTGCCACCCACTCTCTGGCATTAAAATTTACAGGATTGAAACCATCGGCTATCTTAGCATATTCTTTGAGCGGTATTCGTTCGTATAACATAAAGTGCTCGCCACCCCTCGAAGGTTTTCCCTTCCATTCCCCAGCAGTCTGTGAATACAACCCCCAATGGATAAACAAACCAAATTTATGATCCCTAAATGATTCAATTTCTCTACTAGAAGTTTGCCCTTTAATTAAAGTAGGGATAAGAATGTGCAAAAGCACAGTCAATAGCAGTAATTTTTTCATGGTTTACACGATATTGATTCAGGTGTAACAAACATACACCTAAAAGACAACAATTACTTTCACTATACCGATGAACCGATAACACTTTTTCGATATTATAGTTAAATAATATTCCACTATTTACTATAAATTAGTACATTTACATATTAAAAACATAATATAAAAGCGACGTTCTGATATGTACGGAAAGCCAGACCTGATACTGCTCAATGTAGGCCATTCGGAATTAAACGCGAATTGGAATTGGAAGGGAATATACAGTCCGTTTGCACGAATATATTATGTTGAAAGCGGGAAAGCAAGAACACGAATCGGAGGAAAAATATACCCTTTGCAGCCCGGGCACCTATATTTGACCCCACCTTTCACCCTGCATGATGACGAATGCGATAGTTATTTTTCTTTATACTACATTCATTTTTTTGAAAAAGCCTTATATAAAGAATCAATATTTGATATTTATGAATTTCCCATCGAAATAAAAGCCAGCGTTCTGGATTCATTATTGACCGAACGATTGTTATATATAAATCCAGACCGGCACTTAAGACATTACGATCCTAAATTATATGATAATCCGCCTACATTTTCGCAATATATCGCAGATAACAACCGAGTGTCAATGCATTCTTCAATAGAGACCCAAGGTATACTATACCAACTTATGTCGAAATTTCTGGAAGCGGCCACGATTAAAACAAGCGATAGAGATGCCCGTATAAGTAAAGGCTTGCAATATATTCATGAAAATATAGACAAGGATATATCAGTATCGAACCTGTCTGATATAGCTTGCCTTTCGGAAGACCATTTTATTCGTTTATTTCGCGACGAGATGGGATATACCCCGCTTAAATACATCAACCTGAAAAGAATAGAGAAAGCACAATTGCTTCTTCTTACTACCGATACTCCAATCAGGGAAATTGCCTTTGAATTATCGATAGACAACATATCATATTTCAACAGAATATTTAAACAATATACCGGAAAAACACCGAGCGAATATCGTTCGGAATATAACAAGTATCCGAAATAGACAATTTATGAAGAATAGAGAGAAATAAGCCTAAGCTTTCTTGGTCATTCTTTTTCTATCATTTTCATCCAGATAGATTTTACGCAGACGTATGGCATTTGGAGTTACCTCAACATATTCATCATCTTTGATGTATTCGAGAGCATCCTCGAGACTGAATATTATAGCCGGAGCTAACTTTGCCTTATCATCGGTTCCTGAGGCCCGGACATTTGTCAGTTTCTTCGATTTTGTCAGATTTACGACTAAATCGCCTTCTTTATTACTTTCTCCAACTATCTGCCCCATATATATATCGGTCTGAGGTTCCACAAAAAAATGCCCTCTGTCTTGCAGCTTATCTAAAGCATACGCATATGCATTTCCCGATTCGCTGGCAATAATAGACCCATTCGATCTTTTATCTATATCTCCTTTCCACGGCTGAAATTCCAAGAACCGGTGAGCTATTACAGCCTCTCCCGCCGACAAGGTAAGAGCAGTATTATTCAATCCTATAATACCTCTCGAAGGAATGGTAAACTCCAGATAAACACGATCTTTCTTACTTCCCATCATCGTCAGTTCTCCACGGCGACGTGTAACTAAATCTATAATTTTACTGGAATACTCCTCCGGAAGGTTAATAGTCAATTGTTCAACAGGCTCATATTTCACGCCATCTATATTCTTTATGATCACCTTGGGCTGACCTACTTGCAGCTCATAACCCTCACGGCGCATCGTTTCAATTAAGATAGATAAATGAAGAATACCCCTACCGTAAACGATCCAGGAATCGGAACCCTCTGTCGGTTCGACCCGTAATGCAAGGTTACGGTCCAATTCTCTCATTAAACGATCGTGAATATGACGGGAAGTCACATACTTACCATCTTTACCAAAAAACGGAGAGTCGTTGATTGTAAATAACATCGACATTGTAGGTTCATCAATATCTATTGTCGGTAACGATTCAGGATTTTCTATATCCGCTATCGAATCTCCAATTTCAAAACCCTCGATACCGATAAGGGCACAAATATCGCCGCATTCGACACTCGATACTTTTGTACGTCCCAATCCCTCAAATGTATTTAATTCTTTTATTCTAGTTTTCACAATAGATCCATCCCGCTTACAAAGAGACACATCCATATTTTCTCTCAGCGACCCGCGATGTACACGTCCCACAGCTATACGTCCTACATATTTAGAATAATCGAGAGATGTTATCAACATCTGGGGTGTTCCTTCCAATATTTCAGGAGCCGGGATATATTTTACAATAGCGTCTAATAATGCAGATATATTCTCTGTGGGCTTACTCCAATCTTCAGACATCCATCCTTGTTTGGCCGAACCGTAAATAGTTGGAAAATCAAGCTGTTCCTCTGTTGCGTCCAGACTGAACATCAGGTCGAAAACCATTTCATGGACTTCGTCGGGACGACAGTTTGGCTTATCTACTTTATTGATAACAACAATCGGTTTCAGCCCTATCTGAATAGCCTTCTGAAGGACAAAACGAGTCTGGGGCATAGGACCTTCAAATGCGTCTACCAACAGCAAACAGCCATCAGCCATATTGAGTACCCGCTCTACTTCCCCGCCAAAATCGGCATGCCCGGGAGTATCTATAATATTTATTTTGGTTCCTTTATAATTAATCGAAACATTCTTTGAAAGGATTGTTATACCCCGTTCGCGTTCGAGGTCATTATTGTCAAGTATAAGTTCTCCTGATGTCTGATTATCTCTGAAAAGTTGTCCGGCAAGAAGTAGCTTATCTACAAGGGTCGTCTTACCATGATCGACGTGGGCGATTATCGCAATATTTCTGATATTTTGCATATAAATTATTTGAGGGTGCAAAGGTACAAATAAAAAATCCATTTAGATATCTAAATGGATTATATATTTTCCATAGTCAGAGATATTATCATCCCATATAGCCTCGAACTATTCCCCGTGGCGAACTTTTTATAAAGTCCACTATCAACCTCATCTCCGGTGTTTCCTCAAATTCTTTCTCAATTTTATTGACTGCGTCGGAAAAATTAAATCCGGCCTGATAGATAGTTCTATAAATTTCCTGTATCTCGTTGATTTTCTCGTTTGAGAATCCGCTCCTGCGAAGCCCCACAAGATTGAGTCCCGAGTAACAAACCGGTTCACGACCCGCTATAACATACGGGGGAATATCTTTACCTAACCGGGTTCCGCCCTGAATCATAACATGCGCCCCAATCCGGGAAAACTGATGAACAAGAGTGCCCCCACTTAAAATAGCATGGTGATCGACCTCTACTTCTCCTGCCAATTGGGTTGCATTTCCTATTATGACAGAATCGCTAAGGATACAATCATGGGCTATATGGCTATAGGCCATCAATAAACAATTTTTACCAACAACTGTACACCCCTTCGAAGCTGTCCCTCTGTTTACAGTAACACATTCTCTAATCATAGTGTTATCGCCTATAATAGCTAAACTGTCTTCTCCTCTGAATTTAAGATCCTGAGGTATTCCAGCTATAACAGCCCCCGTAAATATTTTACAATTTTTTCCGATACGGGAACCTGATCTAATATTAGCTCCTGACATAATCACAGTCCCCTCTCCGATCTCTACATTTTGGTCGATAAAAGCAAATGGCTCTACAGTAACATTCTCTCCAATCTTTGCTTCAGGATGTATATATGCCTGATTAGAAATACTTGACATAAGTATAATTATTTATTTTTCACAATTTGAGCGGTAAATTCAGCTTCGGAAACAAGCCTATCGCCAATAAAAGCATAACCTTTCATATTGGCTATTCCTCTACGTATCTCCGATATAAGATTTAACCTGAATAAGAGGGTATCGCCGGGAACTACCTTGTTCCTGAATTTAACATTATCTATTTTAAGAAAATAGGTAGAATATCTTGCAGGGTCTTCTATCTGTGATAATATAAGTATCCCCCCTACCTGAGCCATTGCTTCCACCTGCAATACGCCCGGCATAACAGGCTCTTGAGGAAAGTGACCCTGAAAATACGGCTCATTCATAGTGATATTCTTCACACCTATAATATGTTTCTGTCCCACTTCTATCACTTTATCTACCATCAGGAAAGGATATCTGTGAGGAAGCAATTCTTTGATACGATTAATATCAAAAACAGACTCTTTATTGGGGTCGTATATTGGAGCCGGCACTTCATTTTGTCTTATTTCCTTACGGATAAGGCGTGCTAACTTGTTATTAATCTTGTGTCCCGGACGTGTAGCGATAATACGCCCTTTTATAGGTTTTCCTACTAACGCCATATCTCCGATGACATCAAGGAGCTTATGACGAGCCGGCTCATTAGGGTATGTAATCTGACGATTATTTAAATATCCCAATTCTGTAGCATCCTTATGAGGAACGCCCAATAAATCGGCAAGGCTATCTAATTCTTGTTGCGATATCTGACGTTCATAAATTACAATAGCATTATCCAAATCTCCTCCTTTTATCAAACCTGCTTCACGTAATTTTTGTATTTCCCGAACAAAAACAAATGTACGGGAGCCGGCTATTTCTTTAACAAAATCATTCAAGTGTTCTAACGAAGCCGATTGGTTCGGAATATATTTCGATTCAAATTCGATAAACGAATTTATACAAAAACGGTCATCGGGAAGAAGAGTCAGCTTTGAACCTGTTTCTTCGTCTACGACTTCCATCTTATGACGTACTACAAAATAATCCCTATCGTCTGATTGTTCTTCCAGTCCAACTTCATTTATAGCCTCGACATACTTACTCGAACTGCCGTCCAGTATAGGAAATTCGGGCGCGTCTACTTCTATCAGGCAATTATCCACCCTCAATGCATAAAGGGCTGCCATCGCATGTTCTATAGTGCTTACGTACACATTATCCTTAATCAATACTGTTCCACGTTGAGTATTACCCACATTTTCGGCGAAAGCATCTATTACAGGCTGGTTTTCAAGATCGACTCTCTTAACTTTATATCCAAAATTATCAGGAGCCGGATTAAATGTTATTGTTATCGGCAATCCGGTATGTAAGCCCTTTCCTTGCAATGTAAAGCTGCTTTTAAGAGTGTGCTGTTTACTCATTTCTGTTTTATAATGTATTAATTATTGTTTATTAGATTTCAAAGCGTCTATTTCTTTTTGTAACTGTGCTATCTGGCGGTACATTTCCGGCAATTTAGGAAATATAATACTCGATTTGAAAAAATCCTTTACAGGAATCGCAGGCGCACCTAATATTTGGGCATTTGGTTTTATATTGCTTATTATCCCTGATTGGGCTCCAATATTAGCATTATCGCCAATGGTAATATGGCCTCCCAAACCTACCTGGCCTCCAAACATGCAATGCTTACCTATTTTGGTAGATCCTGACACACCCACCTGAGCCGCCATCACGGTATTTTCCCCAACTTCAACATTGTGAGCTATTTGGATAAGATTATCCAACTTCACCCCCTTGCGAATAATGGTAGCATCCATAACGGCGCGGTCAATAGTAGTATTGGCGCCTATTTCAACATCATCCTCTATAATGACTATTCCCATTTGGGGGATTTTCTTATACACTCCATTTTCAGGAGCAAAACCAAAGCCATCGCTGCCAATAACAGCCCCGGCATGTATAATACAGTTACTACCAACGACGCATCCCGAGTATATTTTCACACCCGGATATATAGTAGTGTTATCGCCAATCTTCACATCATCTCCGATATACGACTGAGGATATATTTTCACATTATTTCCTACTTGCGCGTTATCCGCGATATAAGCGAATCCCCCAATATATACATCTGTACCGACAGATGCACTGTCTGCGATATACGACATTGGCTCTATGCCAACCTTTTGGGGTTTTGCTTTTTCTACCATGTCCATCAATACGGCTAATGCGGCATAAGCGTTAGCACAACGGATAAGAGTCGCCTGAACCGGCTGTTCGGGCTTAAAATCCTCATTTACTAAAACAATACTCGCTTTAGTAGTATAAATATGATGGATGTATTTAGGGTTCGCTAAAAAAGTCAATGTACCGGGTTTTCCTTCCTCTATAGGCGAAAAGTTATTCACCTTTATAGAAGGATCCCCTTCAACTGTACCTTTTAAGACTGTAGCAATCTGCTCCGCAGTGAAGGATACTTGCATAAAAATAGACTAAATAAAAAACAGTGCCTTTTTCAAGACGCGAAATAAATAATAATTTTCCAAATATATGACTTTTATGCTTAAAAAACGGCTGAAAGTACGAAATATTATTATTTATTCAATCTTTCCATAAAAAGAAATGCTTTGTCTATTCGTTTCTTGTACTATCAAAGTACCGTATCCCGAGTCGCCTATTTTTAACAATAACTTATATCGAACGGGAACATCTTTCGTTTCGATGGTTACATCCCACATTCTTTTCTTTTTGTCAGAAATATTATAGTTAAAATCAGTGCTGACAAATTTTATTCCTCCATCAGAAGAAGATATTGGAGCTGTGTATGCCCTGCCAAAATAGGGAAGATATGATTCAATTGTATCCTTTGAAACCTTCAATGAATATGAATTATCCAAACTTATCGATCGTCCGCTCATAGGAATAGCCGTCTGCGGAACAAAGACATAGCGGGATGATGCGACTTTTTCGTTCATCAAAGAGATAGCCTCTTCCTTTGACAAATTATCGCCGGACTTGCAACCCAGCAATAAAAACATGAATAGAGTAGCTGTTATAAAAGGTTTCATAATGATGTGTGTTGATAAAATTAAAACAAATCAAGTGGACAAAATGTTTACTACTCTTATTATGCTGGTTTTATCTATAGATAGTGGTAATTTGAAAATGAGAAAATTAGCGAATTTGAAAATGAGAAAATGAGAAAATTAGCAAATGGCGCGAAGCGACAGTAACAGTCAACAATGGCGCGAAGCGACAAAGGCTATAAGCTAACGGCTAACAGCTAATGGCTAATTGAGTGTGGAGTTTGTTACTTTTTAGTTAAAAAGTTACGAGTAGACGAGATACGAGGTACAAGTTGTTGACTGATGACTGATGACTAACTACTTACTACTGGCTACTGACTACTAACTACTGTTTACTGTAGAAGTTTGTTACTTTTTAGTTAAAAAAGTTACGAGTAGACGAGATACGAGGTACAAGTTTACTGTAGAAGTTTGTTACATTTTAGTTAAAAAGATACGAGTAGACGAGGTACGAGTTGTTGACTGTTGACTGATGACTGTTCACTCACTACTAACTACTGACTACTAACTACTGACTACTGACTGTAGAGGTTTGTTACTTTTTAGTTAAAAAGTTACGAGTAGACGAGATACGAGGTACAAGTTGTTGACTGATGACTGTCGCACGTCATTGCGAGGGTTTACCCGAAGCAATCCATTAATAGTCAATACTCTGGATTGCTTCACTCCGTTCGCAATGACGAAAAGGCCGACTGTTTACTGTTTACTGTTGACTACTGAGTGTGGAGTTTGCATAGTACATGACAAAAAATATTACAAAATCTTATATTGCCCTTACAGGGCGCGGTTTCAGGGGATTTCGTTTTCCCACCCAAGGCGTTGCCATTGGGCTATATTATGTAGCCCCTTCAGGGCATCAAGGAAAGAAACAGGCTGAAAGCCTGATATATTCCAGCCCGGGGTAACACCCCGGGGAGATGACAGACTAGGGAACCGTGCCCTGTAAGGGCAACATAATAAGTCTTTTAAATGTATGTAAAATATTTTTTGTCATGTACTATGGGAGTTTGTTACATTTTAGTTAAAAAGTTACGAGTAGACGAGATACGAGGTACAAGTTGTTGACTGATGACTGCTGACTACTGACTACTGACTACTAACTACTAACTACTAACTACTAACTACTAACTACTGTTTACTGTTTACTGTTTACTGAAAGTTTTTTTACAAAAAAGAAGGTTTAACGAAGGAAATATGACTGGCATCGAAAATGTAATTATCTTTACAAAAACAAAATGAAAATGCTAAAACCAGGACCTATCGGTGTTTTTGACTCCGGCTACGGCGGACTCACCGTGTTATCTCATATCCAATCTTTGATGCCGGAATATGATTATTGCTATCTTGGAGATAATTTACGGGCCCCATATGGCCCCCGTTCATTCGATATTGTTTATGAATTTACAAAACAAGCTGTAAATACCCTGTTCGATATGGGGTGCAATCTTATAATTCTGGCCTGCAATACGGCATCGGCTAAAGCTCTCCGGAGTATACAACAAAAAGATCTGCCGAACATAGACCCTGATAAAAGAGTACTGGGAGTTATTCGCCCTACGGCAGAAATCATTGGTTCTATCACAAAAAGCCGGCATGTAGGTATACTGGGAACCGTAGGGACAATTCAATCGGAATCCTACCCTATCGAAATAGCCAAATTCTTTCCGGACATTATCGTAACCGGCGAAGCTTGCCCTATGTGGGTTCCGTTGGTAGAGAATCGTGAATACGAAAGCGATGGAGCCGACTATTTTGTAAAAAAGAATTTGAACAACATTTTGGGGAAAGATCCTAAAATAGATACGATCATACTAGCCTGCACCCATTATCCGCTATTACTGAATAAGATAAAAGCTTTCCTATCTGAAGGAATATCAGCTATCCCACAAGGAGAATATATCGCGCACAGCCTGCAAGATTACCTATCGCGACACCCTGAAATGGAGCAGATATGTACAAAAGGCGCGACAACACGTTATTTTACAACAGAATCGCCGGAAAAATTTTCCGAAGCAGCTACGATTTTCCTAAATAAGGAAATAGAAGTTGAGAGAGTAACTCTCGAATAGATTCTATTTGAAAGACAAATATGCTTTTTTACTACATCTTTTGTCTTATACTTCATAATAATATGCTAAATTTACAGAAGATAAATACTCCATAATAATGAAATCAACAATATATTCAATTGGTCATGGAAGCAAAAATGTAGAGGAACTTATTAAAGAGTTACAATCATTTGATATAGAATTTCTAATTGATATAAGATCTAAACCATACTCGAAGTGGAACCCTCAATTTAATCAAGCGCCACTGAAAACCGTAATAAAGAATAATCATATAGAATACGTGTTTCTTGGGGACAAATTGGGTGGGTTGCCTGACGATAGGAGTTGTTATAATTATAATGGTAAAGTTGTTTATGAACTAATAAAAGAAAAAGATTTTTTTAAAGACGGATTAAATAGGCTGATAACAGCATCTCAAAAGGGAATTAGGGTTGCTATTATGTGCAGTGAATCTAAACCCGAAGAATGCCATAGAAGTAAACTAATAGGAGAAGAGTTGCTGAAACTTGGCATATCAATAAATCACATTATATCTGAGGATAAAATAAAGACTCAAGAGCTTGTTATTGAGGAATTGACTGAGGGGTTAGGTGTAACCGATTTGTTTGGAAATAAGACAGATTTCACATCACGAAAATCATATTAGAATGGAATTCTTTACAATAGGAGTATATTGCTCTACGGAGCAAGAGTTTTTTGAGAAATTAGCAAAAAATAATATTGATACTTTTTGCGATATTCGACAAAGGAGAGGTGTCCGTGGCTCAGAATATAACTTTGTGAACAGCAACCATTTGCAAAAAAAATTATATGAATTAGATATAAAATACGGTCATATATTGGATTTAGCACCTACAACAGAGATCCGAGAACTTCAGAAGCAAGCTGATTTACAATCTGGCGAGCGGAAACGAGATAGAAATAAATTAGGTAAAATATTTTCAATTGCATATAAAGATAAAATACTAAGCAAATTTGACTTTGGTGCATTCATTGAGAAACTAGAAGATATTGGAGCTAATAGAGTTGTATTATTTTGCGTTGAAGAAAAACCTAAAGCATGCCATAGGTCACTTGTTGCGGATGAATTGGAAAAACTTGGATATAAAATAACTCATTTGTGATTTGTTTATGGATGTATTGATTATCTCTAAAACTAAGATGCTACATGGGATTTGTGTCGGCGGATTGTTAGCGAACGGCCTATCAGTGAGACTATTGAATGCTAATGGATATAATCAAGATATAAATACAGAGTTTAATGTTGGGGATGTTTATACTATTAGTTATATTGAACGTACCCCCGTTGAAACTCCGCATGTAGAAGATATATTAGTTATAAATCAACAATTTAAATTTAAATTTAATACTGTCGCTCAAATAATCTCCTTCATAAAGGAAAAATCAAAATTAGAAATATGGAAAGGAAATATTAAATCTCTTTTTAACGGGAGTCTGCATTGGACAAAGTCCGGGAGTGGTTATATCTCCAAATTAGGGTCTATTCCAAGTCAAAGTACTGGTTTCTGGATTACAGATAAAGATTTGATTCGTAACGATTATGGAGACAAAATCAGATATGTTTATCATGATTCTTTAGATTCTCGAAATGATGATTTATGGAGTTTCGCAGTTGATTCTGGTACCAAATATATTTCTTTTGTTGGCTTACAAGAAGCTATAGATAAAATTCCCGCAGGAACACTAGTTCGGGTCTCTTTGGCGAGATGGTGGAATCGCCCTAATTCAGAAGACGAGTCTAGGTGTTATCTACAATTATCTGGATGGTATAATATTTAGTTTAAATTGGTTCTTACTTCTATGCGAAAGATAATCCATATAGACATGGATGCCTTTTATGCATCTATAGAGCAGCGCGACAATGTCGCTTATAGAGGTAAGCCTTTAGCTGTCGGTTATTCAGGCCCTAGAGGAGTTGTTGCGGCAGCCAGTTACGAAGCCCGGCGTTATGGAGTAAGGTCGGCTATGGCTTCGAAAACAGCATTGCGTAAATGTCCTCAATTGATATTTGTTCCTGCGCGATTCGATGTATACAAGTCTGTATCAAGGCAAATAATGGATATTTTTCATGAATATACAGACCTTGTAGAACCGTTGTCGTTAGATGAAGCCTTTCTGGATGTTACAGAAAACTTTAAGAATATATCATCAGCCACCCAGATAGCACAGGAAATAAAACAAAAGATATTCGAAACGACAAACCTGACAGCCTCTGCCGGAGTATCATTCAATAAATTTCTTGCAAAAATAGCATCCGACCAAAATAAGCCTAATGGTATATTCATTGTAAAACCTAAAGTCGCGGAACAGTTTGTCGAAACTTTAGCCATAGAACAGTTCTTCGGAGTGGGAAAAGTGACAGCCAAGCTAATGCATCAACTTGGAATAAAAACAGGATGGGATCTGAAGCAACGATCTGAAAACGAATTAGTTTCTATATTCGGAAAAGCAGGACATATATACTATCAGAATGCACGTGCCACAGACGACCGTCCGGTAGAATCGCACCGGATAAGGAAATCCGTCAGTTCGGAGACTACTTTCGACAGAGATATAGACAATCTGGACGAACTTGCTATCATTTTGGACGAAGTGGCTAAAGATGCATTTACCGATATTGACAAAAAAGGATTTAAAGGACGTACAATCACATTAAAAATAAAATATGCCAACTTTAAAATCATTACACGCAGCCAAACGTTCCCCGGTTATATTACTGATTACGAAACTTTTTACAAAACCGGATACGAACTACTCGAAAATGTAGATCTATCGCCTAAAGTAAGGCTTATTGGCCTGGGAATTAAGAATAATGAAAATGATATTGGTTGGTACGATGCTATCCAGCTAAGGATAAATTTTGAAGAAGATTAATGTATGTCTAGTAGATTTTCAATACTTTTCAGCCATCCCTGATAATCGAAACGGGCAATAGCTTTATCCAGATCCTTGCTGTACCTGACGGATAATGAAGGATCGTCTAAAACAGCCTTCAACCCTTTGTACACTCCTTCCCCGCTATTTTCCACTAACAAACCATATTTTCCACCGTCAAGAATATCACGGGGGCCTCCGCAATCGGTGGTTATCACAGGCGTATTCAATGCCATAGACTCCAACAAGGTAAGAGAAAAGCTTTCCCGCTCGGAAACACATAATGACCACTTGCATTGAAGTATGTATGGGTAGGGATTTTCTGTTCTCCCAATCAGAGTAATCATATCCGACAAGGCTAAATCTGATACAGTTTTCGTCATAACCCCACTATCCATTCCTTCTCCCATGATATAAATATGAAAGTTATATCCTTCATCTTTCAACCGAGATGCAGCGTTTATTAACCTGTCAGTCCGTTTTTCGGGAGAAGTCCGGGTTATCAAAATAAAGTTGGTTTGTCCTTGCGGCAAATCGGAGGCCGGCTCTTTGGCCTTCTGTTTCAATCCGGAAAAATCAACAGCGTTGTAAAGAACCCTGATATCCTGCTGCGGCATACGTCCATCATGCAAAACATCCAGATAGGCATTTTTTGCCGCATCGGAAACGCAAACAACCGTATTAAAACAACTGTATGACGTTTGCGCTACTCTTAGCTGTTTCTTATTTAGCCATACCGATATACGTTCCCTAAAAGAATTGACCTCATATTTCCGCTTATACAAGATATTATGTATCCACAATATTTTGGGACTGTTCATCTTACTGAAAATGCGGGCGAAGAAAGTTTCCTTGAAACAAATAACAAGATCGTAATTTCCGGATTTCAACCCTTTCATTGAAGCAAAAATACGAGGAAAGAAGATCATTATATTCTCACCCACTTTTCGTTTAAGATGAGAAGTATTCCCTTTATACAGGTAAGCTACAGTAACGCTTTCGGACAGTTCCTTCAATAATATATTTTTCTCAGATGGCTGCGGCAAAAGAAGTGTTATACGACATTCTTTTGTAACGAAATGATTGAGCAAGCCAACTAAAAGTTTTTCAGTACCGCCCATCTCCATTCCATCGTTGAAAAATAATATGCGTTTCATCCGAAATCAGGATATAATTTTCATTACGGCATCTATCCAATAATCGTTACTATTCAGACATGGGATATAAGAGAACTCTGTACCTCCATGCTGCAAGAAAGTTTCTTGTGTCTTTATCTTAATATCATAAAGCGTTTCCAGATTATCCGCGGCAAAGCCCGGAGCCACAACCAATATTTTGTTCAATCCTTCTTCGGCTAACTCTTTTACTGTCTCATCCAGATCGGGCTTGAGCCAATCTTTTCCCATAGCCGAATGATAGGTCAACCGGGTTTTCTTCGTATCTATCCCCAATTCGTTTATCACTAACCGGATAGTTTCTTTTGTCTGATAAACATAATCGAACTCCTTGCCTTTTTTCCAGCCTTCTTCCACATGGCTTAACGGCAGGCTGTGGAAACTGAAAATAAGCTTATCGAACGGCTGATCTGTATATGGCTTTATACTTTGCGCCAATGCCGAGATATAATCCGGATGCTTGAAATATGGTTCAACAAATTTCAGTCTGAAAGGATACGGACGTTTAAAAAACTGTCTTCCAACAAAATCAACAACGGTCTTATAAGAAGATTCTGCGTACTGAGGAAATAAAGGCAATACGATCACCTCGTGAAGTCTGTTATTTTTTGCCATCAGGCTATCAAGACCCGCCGTAACGTCCGGCTGTCCGTACCTCATTGCTACCGCCACCGGTACCTCTGTTGCCACCTCCAGCTTTTCCGCAAGCTGCTTAGCCTGATATAACAATGGAGAATCCTTGATCTCTTTATTCCAAATCATCTCATAATGCTTTGTTGAAGCAAATTGCCGGAACGGAACAATTATACCGTTTACCAAAATCGGGCGAAACCAATCCGGCACTGTCATTACATACGGATCGGAAAGCATGGCTCGTATAAAGAACTTTACATCTTTTCGCGCACATGTCTCCGGACTGCCTGTATTGACTAACAAAACCCCCTTCATAGTTTCAGCCTAAACGTAGGTTTCTAATAACAATACATTCGCATCGGGGCTGATAATTACACTCTCGGTATCAGCCGGAATGAGAACGGTTTCTCCCTGCTTAATATAGAGGTCGTTTCCTTTATCATCCCTAATACTGCACGCTCCACCCATACAGATATAAATAACGAAAGAGTCTGTATCTACATAATCCCGGGTTATATCTTTTGTTACATCCAACAGGTTAGTTGTAAAATATTTACACGATTCTAACTGTACCGGCTGATTTTCTTTTCTTACATAAGATGTACGGTAGTTATCGTACACACCATAATCAATTGCATCTTTTGCCAACTCTGTATGCAATTCGCGTCCGTTGCCATTCGCATCTTTACGGTTATAGTCATAGATACGGTATGTAATATTCGATGTTTGCTGTATTTCTGCTATGAATGTACCTGCACCAATAGCATGCACACGTCCGGCAGGCAAGAAAAAGACATCTCCTTTTTTTACATCATGCTTAGCCAAATAATCGACAAAAGTATTATCCTCAATACTTTTCACATACGAGTCGGGAGTAATCGGTTTCTCAAAGCCGGAATACAAAAACGCACCCGGAGCAGCATTTATCACATACCACATTTCAGTTTTACCAAAAGAGTCATGTCTTTTCTTCGCCAATTCATCATCAGGATGCACCTGAATAGAAAGATTGTCTCGGGCATCGATAAATTTGATCAGCAACGGAAACTTCGCCCCAAATGATTCATAATTCTTTTTGCCTACTAACTGTTCTTTATATAAAGATATGAGTTCATCGAGGCTCCTGTCTTCCAGTTCACCGTTAGCTACTACGGATATATTTCCTTCGACACCCGATATTTCCCAGCTTTCACCTAGCCCATCTTCAACAGGTGTTATTTTCTTGAATTTACATATTTCATCTCCTCCCCATATGATGGATTTGAGGATAGGCTTAAATTTTAATGGATATAGTTTCATTTTTGATATTGTTTATTGAAATAGTTTACAAATTTAGCTAAATTACTTCAGAGTACCTGTCTCCTTCGAATTACATCTAGGGCAACCGCGTCAAAATTTTGACCCTTACTTTTCATTTTAACTAAAAAGTAACAAACTTCTACAGTAAACAGTAGTCAGTAGTCAGTAGTCAGTAAACAGTCGACCTTTTCGTCATTGCGAACGGAGTGAAGCAATCCAGAGTATTGATTATTAATGGATTGCTTCGGGAGAACCCTCGCAATGACGAGAGAAAAACTCCTTCCTCCTTTTAACTAAAAAGTAACAAACTCCCATAGTACATGACAAAAAATATTTTATATATATTTAAAAGGCTTATTATATTGCCCTTACAGGGCACGGTTCCCTAGTCTGTCATCTCACCGGGGTGTTACCCCGGGCTGGAATATATCAGGCCTTCAGCCTGTTTCTTTCCTTGATGCCCTGAAGGGGCTACATAATATAGCCCAATGGCAACGCCTTGGGTGAGAAAACGAAATTCCCTGAAACCGCGCCCTGTAAGGGCAATATAAGATTTTGTAATATTTTTTGTCATGTACTATGCAAACTCCACACTTCTTACAGTTATCAGTCAGTAGTCAGCAGTCAACAACTTGTACCTCGTATCTCGTCTACTCGTAACTTTTTAACTAAAAAGTAACAAACTCTACACTCAATTAGCCGTTAGCTTATAGCCTTTGCCGCTTTGCGCCATTGTTGACTGATAACTGTTGACTGTTACTGTCGCTTCGCGCCATTTGCTAATTTGCTAATTTTCTCATTTTCAAATTTGCTAATTATCACTACATCTATAGATAAAACTAATTTAGTTACAAGTTATAAGCTTTTGTCGCTTCGCGCCATTGTTGACTGTTGACTGCTAACTGTTGACTGTTATTGTCGCTTCGCGACATTCTTCATTCTTCACTTTTTTGACGCGGTTGCCCTGAATTACATCAATTCACTAAGTTCCATCCAACGCATTGTTTTTTCATCTATTTCTTCGATGAGATCACTTATGCGATTCGATTTTTCTAATAATTCGTTTGTAGAAAGCGTTCCGCTGGACAATTCCCCTTCAATCTGTGACTTTTCAGTTTCAAGCTTGGGAATCGAGGCATCCAACTCTTCAAACTCACGTTTCTCTTTGAACGAAAGTTTTTTCTTTTCTTCCTTTATCGGGATTTGGGCTCTCTCTTCTTTTGGCCTGACTGTTTGTTGCTTTTCTTTTTCCAGAGCGTCCTGTATTTCTTTCCATTCACGATATTCCGTATAGTTTCCCGGAAAATCTTTTATATTCGCATTTCCCTGAAAAGCGAGCAGATGACCGACAACCTTATCCATAAAGTAGCGGTCGTGCGACACAACGATAACACAACCCTTGAACTGCTGCAAATATTCTTCCAATATATTGAGTGTGACGATATCCAAATCGTTGGTAGGCTCATCCAGAACAAGAAAGTTAGGGTTAGTTATCAATACTGTACACAGATACAGCCTGCGCTTTTCACCCCCCGACAACTTATAAACAAAATTATGCTGTTTTTCCGGCGGGAACAAAAAGTGTTGAAGGAACTGTGATGCCGTCAAGCGATTGCCATTACCCAAATCGATCACCTCCGCTATATTCTGAATAACATCGATCACCTTCATTTGTTCGTCAAACTTCAAGCCATCTTGGCTGTAATAACCAAACTTCACAGTCTCGCCAATATCGAAGCCCCCCTTGTCGGGAGTAACTTCACCCATCAACATTTTTATAAAGGTTGATTTGCCCGTGCCATTGTTGCCCACAACGCCAAGCTTTTCGTAACGGGCGAAAACATAATTAAAATCTTCGAGTATCTTGACATCGTCAAATGCTTTGTAAATATGCTGAGCCTCAAATATTTTATTGCCTATATACGAGCCTTTCATCTGCAACTGCACATCTCCCGCATACCTGGCTTGTTTAGCCTTTTTTTCCAAATCGTAAAATGCATCTATTCGCGACTTCGCTTTTGTACCCCGGGCCTGAGGTTGACGGCGCATCCATTCCAGTTCTTTGCGCAACAGATTGTTCGCCCTGTCTAACTCTGCATTTTGGGCGCTTACACGCTCATCTCTTTTTTCAAGATAATAAGAGTAATTACCCTTATATTCAAATATTTGTTGTTGATCTATTTCGATAATCTGATTACACACACGGTCGAGGAAATAACGGTCGTGCGTTACCATCAACAGACTCAATCGGGATCGTTGCAAATAACCTTCGAGCCATTCTACCATATCCAGATCGAGGTGGTTGGTAGGCTCATCCAGAATAATCAAATCGGGTTCTGTAATCAGGACATTAGCCAATGCTACACGCTTGAGTTGCCCTCCCGACAATTGAGCTATCTTCTGATCAAAGTCTGTAATCTTAAGCTGAGCCAATATTTGTTTTGCCCGATGCTCATAATCCCAGGCTTGTAAAATATCCATTTTCTGGAGTATGGCATCAAGAGAAGACTGATCTTTAGAGTTAATCACCTGTTCGTATTCCGCGATCAAATCGGTTACTTCATTTCCTGACTGAAAGCAGGCTTCCAGCACAGTCAAGCCTTCGGGATAAACAGGATCTTGTTCCAGGTAAGCAATACGTACATCTCTGCGAAACACAACAGAACCACGATCATACGACTCTTTACCTGTAATAATATTAAGCAATGTAGTCTTTCCCGATCCGTTTTTCGCGATCAGGCCGATACGCTCTCCTTCTGCCACGCCAAAAGATATATCGCGAAACAATACTAAATCGCCGAAACTTTTTGTCAATCCGTCTACCTGTAATACTGAAGCCATAAAAAATATTTTTGCAAAGGTAACATTTACCACTTTAAAAGCTATCTTTGCGGGGTAACAATTCCAAAGGATGTTCTAAACAAATACCAATTCAATAAGTATGAGACCCCCACTTTATTAACAATCTATCTGACTTTTCAACATGATATGTATTGTTACACATATTTAACATTCATTTCCTGCATTTTATTATTTAATTTGTCATCTAAAAAAACAGTTATTAGCTTCTATGGGTAAAATAATAGCATTAGCCAATCAAAAGGGAGGTGTAGGAAAAACTACTACCACTATAAATTTAGCAGCTTCGTTAGCGGCTATGGAAAAGACAGTACTGGTAGTAGACGCAGATCCCCAAGCGAATGCATCGTCAGGATTAGGTGTCGATATCAAAAAAGTAAACAAAACCATTTACGAATGCCTTATAGGATCTACTTCTGCTAAAGAGGCTATCGTAAAAACAGAGATAGAGCGCCTCGATGTATTGCCATCGCACATCAACCTTGTTGGGGCAGAACTGGAGATGCTCAATGTGGAAAACAGAGAAAAACAGCTGGCTGCTGTACTTACTCCGTTGAAATCAGATTATGATTACATACTGATCGACTGTTCACCTTCACTTGGATTAATAACAGTCAATGCTCTGACCGCTGCCGATTCTATTATCATCCCTGTACAATGCGAATATTTCGCACTGGAAGGCATCAGCAAACTACTGAATACAATAAAAATAATAAAATCAAAACTTAACCCTTCACTTGAAATAGAAGGGTTTTTGCTGACCATGTATGACGCCCGTCTAAGACTGGCAAATCAGATATACGAAGAGGTTAAAAACCATTTTCAGGAATTAGTTTTCACTACTGTGATACAGCGGAATATCAAATTAAGCGAATCGCAAAGTTTTGCACAACCTGTACTTGTATACGATGCTTCATCGAAAGGAGCTGTCAATCATATGCAACTGGCGCAGGAACTTATTGAGAAAAATTCTTAACTTTGTAGTTCTGTAAATACTTATAATTATTGTTATGACTAAAAAAATGGTTCTAGGCAGGGGGCTCGATGCTCTTATCACCATTGATGAAGTAAAAACAGAAGGTTCTTCTTCAATCAACGAAATAGAATTATCGAAAATACAGGCTAATCCCGATCAGCCCCGCCGGGCTTTTGACGAGGAAGCCTTGCAAGAACTAGCGACATCTATCCGCCAGATAGGTATTATACAGCCTATAACATTAAGAAAAATAAATGACGATTCGTATCAGATCATAGCAGGAGAACGTCGTTATAGAGCTTCATTATTAGCTGACCTGAAAACTATTCCGGCTTACATAAAGACGGCAGAGGACGAAAATGTAATGGAAATGGCTCTTGTGGAAAATATCCAGAGAGAAGACCTGAACTCCATAGAAATCGCCTTAGCTTACCAAAACCTGATCGAGTCTTACAACCTTACACAGGAAAGGCTAAGCGAAAGGGTAGGTAAAAAAAGAACTACCATAGCCAACTACCTGCGCTTGCTTAAGCTTCCGGCTGAAATACAAATGGGACTGAGAGATAAAAAGATAGACATGGCGCATGCCCGTACTCTTGTAACGTTGGAAGATGCTCCTACTCAGCTGGAAGTTTACGAACTCATACTGGAAGAAGGATTATCGGTACGTAAAGTTGAAGAGTATGTAAGAGCAATCAGCAAGGGAGAAAAACTGGAAGAATTGCTTAAAGAAGAAAAAGCCGTAGAAACAATAAAGAAATCAGGTGCTAAAAAAGCAACTCCCGAAGAATTTGAACTATTAAAAGATCATCTTTCAAAGTTTTTTTCTACTAAAGTACAATTAACCTGTAACGAGCAGGGAAAAGGAAAAATAAGTATTCCTTTCAAATCTGAAGAAGAGCTGGAAAGAATCATAGAGATTTTTGATCAATTAAAAAAATAAACCAAGATATTCTACGTAATATCACTATGAGGATAGGACTTACAATTTGTACACTTTGTTTTCTGGGAAGTCTCTCTATGAACATAAACGCTCAGGAGCCCCTTGTGCAAGATTCGCCTAGTCTCAGTAAACAATCGGTAAGACCGACAAAAAAGGATACTGTGTCTCGCGAAAAGACAGCAGTTTTATTAGACACTATAGTATTTAATAAACCCGAATTCAAACCTGATTCCAAGAAAGCACTCATATATTCAGCTATTTTACCCGGATTAGGCCAGTTTTATAACAAAAAGTATTGGAAATTACCATTTGTATTGGGTGGCGCATTTGGTTTGACATACGCAATAACGTGGAATGGAGGCCGTTATAACGAATATAGAGATGCTTACAGAGATTTAGTTTTGAATCCGACAACCACCACCAGTTGGCACGATTTCATTTCACCGAATGAAAGTAAGGAGGATTACATAAATAATGCATCGATGCGAGAGTCTTTAACTTCCCGGTTAAAAAGAGGTAAAGACTTTTACAGAAGAAACCGTGATTTGTCTATAATAGCAGCAGTCGGAGTATACGCATTATGCATGATAGACGCCTATGTTGACGCTCAGCTATATGACTTTGATATATCTCCGGATCTTTCTATGCGGGTAGAACCCGCTATCTGGATGCCGACTCCATACTCGCAAGCCTCTATCGGGCTTCAATGCAAAATAAATTTTTAAATACACGGATTTTTATATCTTTACAAAATCCTGTATCCCTAAAAGAAAGCTTATGTTGAAAAAATTAATTATTTCAGGAATCTTTGTTGGTTGTACCCTTATAGCAGCAGGCCAATCAAACAAACCCGAGGGGGACGACACACCTCCCGAATTTGAACGCGCTTACGAACAACTTCTTTCTAAAAAAGGAGCAAGTCCGGTGCAAGGTAATTATTCTAACGGTACTATTATATTCGACGATTCTACTTATATAAAACGTTTATACTCACTTCCAACAACAATGGAACTGGCTTTTAATCCTGTGGTAAAACAACAAATAGAATATTATGCCGGACGCAGAAAATCGCAAGTCAGCTATATGCTCGGCGAAGGGAAATATTACTTTCCTATTTTCGAAGAAGCCCTTGACCGGGAAGGCTTGCCGCTCGAACTTAAATATTTGCCGGTAATAGAATCCGCGCTCAATCCTATAGCACGCTCAAGGGTAGGGGCATCGGGCTTATGGCAATTCATGGCTGCCACAGGTAAAATGTACGACCTGGAAATAAACAGCTTGGTTGATGAGCGGTTCGATCCGCGCAAATCGACTGATGCTGCTGTTAAATACTTGAAATCGTTATATTCAAAATACAATGACTGGAATTTAGTTATCGCCGCATACAATTGTGGTCCCGGAAATGTAGATAAAGCCATACGCAGAAGCGGTGGGTTAACTGATTACTGGAGTATTTACCCATATCTCCCCAGAGAGACCAGAGGCTATGTCCCTATTTTCATTGCCGCTACTTACATCATGAACTACTATCATGAACATGGAATAGACCCATCCACAGGAACCAAACCTGCATCGATGGATTCTGTCGTAATCAACAAAAATCTTCATTTCCAGCAAATATCCGATGTGCTAAATATCCCAATTGACGATATACGGCGTTATAATCCACAATTCAAAAGTGATGTGATTCCGGGCGAATACAAAGGCTATTCGCTAAATTTACCAATGGATAAACTAACAGCATTCATAGATAAAGAAGAATCTATCTTCGCATATAAACCCGATCAATTTCTGACTCACAGAAAAGTTGCCGGACTGGATGTCGTAAGCGGAGGCAGTTCTTCCAATACAAAAACAATTACTCACCGCGTAAAGAAAGGAGACACTCTAGCCAAAGTAGCCAGCCGGTATGGGGTTTCATCAGCACAAATAAAAAGCTGGAACGGTTTATCTTCCAATAAGCTAAACGTGGGCAGGCGCCTGGAGATATATAAAACGGCAGCGCCTGTAGCTAAAACAACATTGAACACCGAACCGGCATCTAATATAGAAGGGAAGTATACAGGAACTCCTATCGAGGGAAGCAATGCTGCCGTAGAAAAACAAGCTAAAACAACCACGACATACTATAAGGTTCGCAAAGGCGATACCTGGACTAAAATAGCTCAAAGAAACAATGTTACTGTTTCCGACATTAAAAAGTGGAATAATATCAGAAATAATAGCCTGATCGCAGGAAAAACACTGAAAATACAAAAAATAGAATATGTAGAAGTCCCTGTGATCGAAGAGCCAAAACGTCCTGAACCTGAATTGGCCTATGTCGAGATAGATTCAACCTTTACTATCGATATTTTCGACAATTACCTGAAAAAAGTGGATATGGATAAGGCATCTCTTCCTCTCATCAATATTTCGGCTACCGATGAAATCCCTAGCCGAAAAAAAACAGATGATACAAAGTTGATTTACCACAAAGTAAAAATAGGTGAAACCATGACGCAGATTGCGGCACGTTACAATGTATCACAAAAGGACATCATTTCTTGGAATAAACTTTCGTCAAAAACGGCTAAAGTCGGGCAACGCCTTCTAATCCTTCTACCGGAAAAAGAAGCGGCCAATGTAGCCGACAAATCATCAAACGATACGTTTTCCGCCGATAAATAAAAGAAGGACAAAAATATATTTTGTTAAAACGATTTTATAATCGGGTGCTATGTATCCGATTATAATTCATTTTACTATTTTTGTATCTTACTGAATTTTTATGGCGAAAGAGAATATACATACTCAGGACGATATTTTGATTGAGTCGGAATTCAATGCTCTGATTGACGATTACCTGAAGACAAACCACAGACGGAAAATAGAAATTATTACCAAGGCTTTTCTCCTGGCGAAAGAGGCGCATAAAGGTGCGCGCAGGCGGTCAGGAGAGCCATATATCATGCATCCCATCGCTGTAGCACGTATAGTATGTAAAGAAATAGGTCTGGGATCAACATCTATATGCGCCGCATTACTTCACGATGTCGTAGAAGACACTGAATACACAGTAGAAGACATAAAAGGCCTGTTTGGCGAAAAAATAGCGGCAATAGTAGACGGGCTGACTAAAATATCGAGTGGCATGTTTGAAGAACAAGACGTTTCTGCCCAGGCAGAAAACTTCCGCAAACTATTACTTACCATGTCGGACGATATCCGTGTTATTCTGGTAAAGATCGCCGATCGCCTTCACAATATGCGTACCCTTGGCTCCATGGCTCCGGCTAAACAATACAAAATCGCAGGGGAAACAATGTACATATACGCTCCTCTTGCTCACAGGCTTGGGCTTTTTGCTATAAAAACGGAACTGGAAGAATTAAGCTTCAAATGGGAAAACCCACAGGTATATCAGGAGATTGAAAGTAAACTCCGGGATACACACCATATGCGAACTGATGTTTATGAGCACTTCGCCGCTCCGGTTATTGAAAAACTAAATGAGCTGGATTTTAAATACGAAATCAGAGCGCGGGAAAAGTCAGTTTATTCTATCTGGAACAAAATGCAAAGCAAAGGCATTCCTTTTGAGGAGGTTTATGATATTTTTGCGGTACGCATTCTTTTCGAGAATGAACCGGGTATAGATGAGAAGAAACGATGTTGGGACATATACTCCGTAATAACAGATATATATAAACTCCGTCCCGATCGTATCAGAGATTGGGTTAGCCGTCCTAAGGCGAATGGCTACCAAGCATTACACCTCACAGTGATGGGTCCCGATGGTCAATGGATAGAGATACAGATACGCAGCCGCAGAATGGACGATATAGCAGAAAAAGGGTTTGCGGCACATTGGAAATACAAAGAGGGGAAAATAGAAGAAGATACCGAGCTTGATAAATGGCTGAAGACTATTAAAGAGATATTGGAAAGTCCAAGCCCTAACGCATTAGACTTCCTTGACACGATAAAACTAAATCTATACTCACAGGAAATTTTTGTTTTTACACCTAAAGGCGAAATACGTACCCTGGCACAAGGAGCGACAGCGCTCGACTTTGCATACGACCTGCACTCAGATATCGGAGACCATTGCATCGGAGCAAAAGTAAATCATAAGTTAGTACCTTTGAGTGAAAAACTGAATAGCGGAGACCAAGTAGAAATACTCACATCGAAATCGCAACAACCGAAACAGGAATGGCTAACCTTGATAACTACAGCTAAAGCGCGCACTAAAATAGAATATGCCCTAAGAAAGCTCCGCAGAGAGACGATCAGGCAAGGAGAAGAACTTCTAAATAAAGCAATAGAGGGCACATCCATTGAAATAACAGCTGATACAATGGACAAAATGCTGGATTATTATCAGCGGGCAAGTAAAGAAGACCTGTTGTATGCCATCGGAAATAACGATATATCCCTACCACAAAAGATAGAAAAACTACTTACCTTAAAGAAACAGAACCCGGACAACGTACTGCTAAAATACATGAGACAGGCGTTTCATGCTGTTAAAAAAACAGAAAAAGAAAAAATAGAAAGAAACGAAAAAACCGAATACGAACTGGTAGACACAAAAAAAACTTATGTATTAGAGGAAGACTCTTTTAATAAGAACTTTAAAACCCTGCCATGTTGCGATCCGATACCAGGGGATAAAGTCTTTGGTTACTTGACAGAAGAGAATGAGGTAGAAGTACATAGTATCCACTGTCCTGTAGGCCTAAAATTAAAAGCCAGTTATGGAAATAGAATTGTAAATCTGGAATGGGGTAGTTTTATCCAATCGCCTTTTATAACCACCATAAATGTTACAGGAATAGACCGCATGGGTATGCTCAATGATATAACGAAGATCATAACTGCGGGGTCTTTAAATATCAAGAATATAAGCATTGAATCGACTGATGGTGTATTCGAAGGACGGATTGTAGTTTATGTTCACGATGTAAACGACTTACAAACCCTTTGTTCCCGCATAGCAAAAATAAATGGGGTAAAAACAGTAAACCGAAAGCAAATCTGATTAATTTTATCATAAAATGAGAAAGTCCTGTGTAATACAGGACTTTTTCATTTACTTCTTTAGAATTTAAGGCTTACCCCTCCAAGTATATTGAATCCTTGCAAAGGATAACCATAATATAACTCATACCGTTGATACAGGATATTATTCAGTCTGGCATTTACCGACAGCCAATCTGTAACCTGATATTCTCCCCTGAAATTCAGCTCGTTAATATCTTTCATCTTTGACTCGGGATTTACTGATGACAGAACCCCCAGATAAGCACCCTCACGCCCTCCTGCATATAGATAATTAACCGATAACGTCAGTTTATCCATCGGCTTCACATCTGCATTCAGTTCTGCTGTAAATGATGGGCGCCCCCAGGCTTTCTTTTCGGAAAAAGTTACAGGATCGATCGGTGTAACATAGCCATCCCTATACTTCACATTATAGAAATACCCTGTAATTTTTGCAGATAAATCTGTATATGGAATCAGAGCTGTTTTCAATTGTCCGCCAACATGCCCGGTCGAAACATTAGCATACAAAGGCGTTCCAACAAGACTCCAAGCATCATTCGCACCAGTAGGTTGATACACATACAAATGATCTTTATTAGTCTGCTTGTATCCTGCGAATAGGTCAAATTCTAAACCACTTACAATACCCGAACTAAAACCAATTTTAGCGTCATAGAGTGTTTTTGAGTACTCTACACGGGTTGCAGGATTTACGTATCGGTTTTCCTGAAGAATATCGAGGAATGTATTATTATTAACTCCTCCGCCAATTTCGGCATAGAATTTATTCACATCATTTATCCGAACATTCGCTTTTACATTAGGAGCAATAGAAAAACCAACTTTTACATCAAATAAGAAATTCACATTGGCACCTAAATTTACATCCCAGTTTTCACCAAGAAACTTCAGATAAGGAGTACCCTGTACATTCAGATATTTATGATATACATCATCATTCTCGAACCAGTCCTCCTTACCAAAAGTCTGATACATGATGCTACCATCGATTCCCATTGTTTTATCTGTATCAAATTCCGTAAAGACATTTACGCCTAAATCCAGTTGCTCTCCTTTCAATCCGTCATTAAGAGAAGTCGGTCCGTACTTACTGTCAAAATGAGTAAATGCGAGATTACCGATATATTTCAACGATCCTTCATTATTTTCGCTCGATCTTAAACCTATGCCAAAGTTGAACACATTCACATTTTGCTTCGATTTATAATCATATGGATTTGTTGCTCCTCCCTTTGGATAGAAAGAGTTTCCATAGTAATTATACCCGGTATTGCGAAACGATGCTCCAACAGTAAGTATAGACGGGTCGAACGTATGTTGATATTTTAAATTAACTCCGGCGTTGGAATATTTCGCCTTTACGTCTTTATCAAAATATTTTTCTTTATCCAGATAATATATCTTACCCGAAGTTGCGTTATAATTGCCAAACAGGTCAAGGCGATCCCTTTCTCCATCTACGATACGGTACCCGGCAGCACCATCAAGATTGCCATTAGTTCCTCCACCAAGTATTAAGTAGCCTCGCTTTTTACTGAAATCCACATTTGTTTTAATATCACCCGGCGCAGACGCTCCTAACTGGTTGTTATCCAATTTTATTTGCGGAGTCGAACTTACAAAATTTATATTGCCTTGTTTTACTACAGGCGTATAAATATTGGGTGTTGCATTTATTTTCGAAGCATCCTGTAATGTAGGATTGTACTCACGTTCGAGCAATACCTGACGGGTAAGAGTTGTATCTTTTTGTGCCGAAACTGCCAGACTTGTAATTCCCAACCCTAAGACAAAAATAGTTTTATATATTGCTTTCATATTTTCTTTTTCTGATTGTTCATAAGTTATTTCAATGCTGACAAACGTTCCGAGATCATTGTAGCTACATCTGCTTCGGATCCCTTATAATTTGCCTGTAAACTTTCAAGATATTGACGAGCCGAAAACTTATCTCCTTTAGCCGCATAAACATCCGCCAGTACGATAATCGCCCGTGCCATCCAATACTCGTGAGGTGTACCTTCTTTCATGAACGTCTGAACTTGTTTTTCCGCTTTATCATACGATTTAGCCTTATAATAAGCTTCAGCTATCAGGAACTGAGCCTCAGCTCCGGTAACGGTACGCGTATCTTTTGCCACTGCCAATAAATCTGTGATCGCTTCATCTGTTTTCCCTAAGTTCTTCAAAGATTGCCCTCTATAGAATTTCGCTTCATTGGCAACAGAAGCAGAAACTTTAGAACCTTTCAGTATTTTGTTAGCCGCAGCAACTACTTCATTATCTTTCTTCAACAAGTAAGCGCAACGCAACATACCAAGTTCGGCTATGCTTTTGTTTTCAGTATTTGAAGCAACAAGCCCTAAATGCTCATATGCAGCATACGCGGCATCATAATTCTTACGATCGAATTCTATACCGGAAGCCAGCACCAAAGCATTGTCTATATACTTCGGATTATTAGAATTGATCACTGCTTTGAAGTTTTCCAGCGCCGCATTATTATCTTTCGCTTCAAATGCTATATTCCCTAAGTAAAAATGGGCATCGCTGGAGAATACTCCATTCGGGTACGATTGTAAATATCTGTTGAATGCTGTCTTTGATTCTTCTTTACGACCTTTCATATAAACGTTTTCCGCAGCCAGATAGGTGAGTGAATCCTGACGGCTTGCCGACAAAACGGTTCCTTTACCCAAAGAATTTACATACGATGCATAAGACGAAATATCATTCATATCTTTATAAACGCCCTCCAAACTTTCTACTGCCGTGCGAGCCTCCTCGCTATTCGGATAGTTAGAGACAACCTGCTTGTAGGCAGCAATAGATTTTTGCGGATTATTGGTATTGAAATATAATTGTCCTAACTGAACTCCTGCTTTCTGCGCCAGGGTCGATTTAGGATAATCTTTCAACAGTTTCTCCAACACAGTAATTGCTTCGGTTTCTTTACCCAGCATAACCAATGCCCTGCTTTTTTCATACAACGCATCGTCATAATATTCCGATTCGGGATATTTAGACATCATGGTGTTCAACGCACTGACCTTTCCATTATAGTTGCGCTGTAACCCCAGCACAAAAGCTTTTTGGAAATCCGAATAGTCTGCATTCGCCGGATTTGCATTCGCTGCTTGCGAATATGATTTTTCAGCTTCTGAAAAATTACGGGTAAACAGGTAACAGTCTCCAATACGGTTCAACGCATCCGAGTAATTTGGCGACTGGCGGTTTGTCTCCGTTGAGACATATTTCTTAAAATCTGTTAGCGCTTTGCTATGATTTTTTGTCTGGAAATTAGTATAACCCAGATTATAAAAAGCCAATGCGTAATTTTTGCCCGAAGTAGAAGCCTGTGCCAAATACGTATTAAAGTCACGCGCTGCTGTTTGATAATCTTCACTACGATATGCAATTTCTCCACGCCAGAAGTAAGCCTCGTTTCTTGCCTCTGTATTATAGCTACCCATATTGATAGCAGCGTTGAAGTCACTAGCAGCCAGATCATACTTCTTGTCAATAAAGTTCTGAACACCCAATTGGTATAGAATAACCTGTTTTGCGTCCAATATCTGCTTACCCGGAGCTTTTATATTATTAATAGCAGCTAATGCCGTGCGATAGTTCTTAGATGCTAACAAAGTTGTAGCCAAGACACTGTTTACTTTATCCGTGTATTTCGAATTTGGGTACTCTGCAAGAAATTGCTGCGATGCGGTTATTGCTTCTCCGAATGCCGAACCACCATCTCTATTACGTATCATTACATAATTATATAAAGCTTCCTCACTTATAGAAGGATCAAACCCTGAACGGGCAGCAGCCGAAAATGCCATTACCGCGTTTTGCGTATCATCCAATTTCAGGTAAGATTGCCCGAGCAACATCTGTCCCGCCTGCCCCAATTTATCGGTAGTGGAAGCTACATTTTTCAATGCGCTCACCGCATTGCGATAATCTCCGGTCTGATAATATGCTTCTGCTAATTGATACATATCCTCACGGAACGGAGTTGTCGTTCCCTGCAAGTATTTCTCATAACTCCTGATTGCGTTCGATGTATTACCTAAACGATAATAGCTATTTCCCAGTAAGCGGTATACTTCCGGAGTATTTTCCTTATCAGGGTATGACGATATATAATCTTGGCCTTCTGTTATGGTCTCATTCAGATTTCCCTGTAAGAAAGCGCTTTGTATAAGGAAGAATGTTGCCGTTTCTTTATATTCGGATTTGTTTTTCAGTCTTCTCAGTATAGGTAAGGCCTGGTCGTATTCCCCTTCTTGGAAATTAGTATAGGCCAGATAGTAAGATGCGGGTTCTGCATATTTTTTGCTATTGCGCGAAAGTAGTCCAAATAGACGTTTAGCTTCGGCACGCTCTCCGTTTTGAAGGCTCGAATATGCCATTCTATAACTATAATCCTCCTGTTCGTCTACAGTCAGATAATCCATATCTGCCTGAGAAAACCAATAGAGAGCCTTTTTCCAGTCTTTTTCGTTAAAATGGGTTGTACCAATAAAAAAACATATCTGATTGCGATGATATGATTCCGGATATTCATCCAAATAATCTTTCAGCAGCATTCCGGCATTGGCCTTCCCCTGATAAAATAAAGAGCTGACAAGCATATAGTCAGCCTCCTGTATAAGTTTACTATCTTTAGACAACTTCTTAAACTCTCGCAGAGTATTCTGGCTGCCTACATAGTTTTTGTCCAGATACATTTCCTTTCCCTGCGAAAAAAGCCTGTCAGGCATAGCCGTATACGCTGATTTCTGGGCATGCGCCAACTGCAAAACAGACGCAACAGCCAAAGTCAAAAGTATTCTTTTCATACGATAATTTTGTTTTTAATGGTGGTATGGAAACTCGCATGACAAAATTATCATAGACTTTGGTGAATCGCTATTCATGCTCGTTTTCATATTGTCATTTTTTGTATTTTCTTTATCACTTCTTTTATCGATAATAGTCCGAATAAGTCCGGATTAAGTTCTGAAACCTTTATAAATTCCAATTTTGCTACATCATCTTCAGCCTTCAAGATATGAGTATCTTTTACTTTGCATAAATAAACAAGATCGAGAGTATGCACTTCGAAGCCTGAGTAAATATAAATATTAGGAACAGAAAACAAATATTCTATGTCATCTACATCCAATCCTGTTTCTTCTTTTACCTCCCGGCTCATCGCCTCTTCTCCGGTTTCATGCAAATCGACAAACCCTCCGGGCAAATCTAATGTTCCCTTCACCGGCTCATGTGCACGGGTAGCAACCAACAATTCCTTATTCTCATTTATAATCACTGCAACTGTAGCGGCACAAGAGTTGAAATAATATACAAAACCACATTTCTCACATTTCTTCGATTTGATATTATTTTCTGTAAATTTATCAGAACCGCATTTCGGGCAGAATTTAAATTGAGATAAAGGATGATGCATAATTTACCGGTATTTAAGTTTGTATTTCTTTCGTTTTATTGTATTCATCTGCCACCAAAGTCAGTTCATTATACCAATCTTCTCCGAAACGGCGAATAAGAGGCTCTTTCAGGAACTGATATATTCTAACTTCTTCTTTCTTTCCTAAGAGTGTAGCGGCTTTACATATACCCCAACGGTGATAATTGACAGCCGTAAAACTTTTATATTTCTGCAACCGTATAGGATAAAGATGACAGGATATGGGCTTATAGAAACTCACTCGCCGTTCACGATAAGCCTTTTCTATCGCGCATTTACACACTCCGTACTCATCATAATACGTAAACACACAGTCTTTTCCGTTGACAATAGAGGTTACCATTTCTCCATCACCATCTTTGTATGCTACACCTTGTTGTTTGATTATATTTTGAGCTTCGGGGGATAAGTCGTCCCAAACCTGAGGCAACAGGTCTTCTATTATTTTGACTTCCTCATTTTCGAGTGGAGCGCCGGAGTCTCCTTCTACACAGCATTCGCCTTTACAGACGGACAAATTGCAAATAAAGCTTTCTTCTATTATGTCAGATGCGACTATCGTATCGTTTATCTGAAACATACGGATTTTTCTGTTTTGATTTATTTAGCAAATATAGGTGTTTTTGTAGCAGTTCGCAATTCAGTAAACACCCTTTTAACACAATTTGATTAAATGAACTTTTTTTTACTTAATAATAAAACTTACTTGCCTCGTGTCAGAAAATCTCTTACTTTTGCATTGCTTTATTGATCATTTTTCAAAATGATAAGACAAGGCGCAGTAGTTCAATGGATAGAATAGAAGTTTCCTAAACTTTAGATTCGGGTTCGATTCCCGGCTGTGCTACTCTCTCTATAAACTTTACACAAAAAACAGTTGTTTTACATTAGTATAAATTCTAAAAACATTGCAATGAAAACAAAATATCTATTATCGTTCGTTGCTTTTCTCGTACTGCTTATAGCAGGTACAAATACGACGTCCGCACAATTGCGTCTGGGAGTTAAAGGTGGCGTAGATATCGATTCAAAAAAATTTGATTTAAAAACGCTAAAAGCAAGCAACCATTTGGGGTATTACATAGGGCCGACTCTCGAATTTATAGTTCCAATCTCAGGATTTGGAGCCGACGTTGCTGTCTTATACGGACGCAAAGAATATAAAATATCTGACCTGCAAAGTGATGCGACATTGTCTGATTATAATTATATTAGCATCCCTGTAAATATCAAACAACGTATCAGATTCTTTGGCTTAGGCCTTTTTGTCTCGGGAGGTGTGTATGGCGACGTAAAAGTTAGCGGCGGCGACATTAAAATAGAAAACGCAGGAGATGTATGGAAAGAATACAAATCGAAGAATTTTATCTTTGGCATTGGCGCCGGCGCGGGGGTTAGTTTATTTAGTAAGCTAGATATAGGAGTATACTTCCGTGGCGATCTCACCAAAAATTACAAAGATAAGTATATAGATACCGGCGTTTTTCAGAATAAGAAAAATCAAAGGTGGAGTGTCGGTTTAAATTATTATTTCTAAAAAATAATCTTACTTATTAAGATCAATGCTATATGCCGATGTAGTACTACCTTTGCCTCTACAAGGCCTTTACACGTACTCCATACCTGCCGGGTTTCAAAATTCTATTGAAGAAGGCAGTCGGGTGATTGTACAGTTCGGAAAGAAAAAGTTCTATACGGCAATTGTCTTTAAACTTCACAGTCAAAATATAAATGATCTTCCGGTAAAAGATATAACGTCTTTACTGGAAGATTTTCCTATTGTCACTCGTTTTCAATTAAAATTTTGGGAGTGGATGGCCATGTATTACATGTGTTCCTTAGGCGATGTGTACAGAGCAGCGCTGCCTTCGGCTCTCAAACTGGAAAGTGAGACTAAAATATTGCTTAACCCTGATTTTGAAGCGGATGAGCCGTTTGCTGAAAACGAACTGAAAGTATTTTACTCACTTCCGGAAAACAAGCCTTTAACAATTTCAGAAATACAAAAGCTGTCAGGAATTACAAATGTTGTTCCACAAATAAAGCTTTTGGTTGACAAGCAAGCGGTGTTTATAAGCGAAGATATACAGAATACGTATTCAGCAAAAAAGCAAGCTATTGTACGATTCCCGAAGAAGTATACAGAAGACGATCTACATACAATCATAGGTGAACTAAGCAGGGCTAAAAAACAGCAGCATCTTTTCACTTCGTTTATATATTTAAATGAAAACTGCGACATCATCACCAAAAAACAATTATTAGAGGAATCTAATATCTCACCCACAGTCCTTTCCGAGCTTGTTAAAAAAGGCATTTTAGAAATATCCGACCAGGAAATCAGCCGCTTCGATTACGGGGATATGAGTCTGGAATCAGCTTATTCGTTAAATATATATCAGCAAAAAGCATTTGAAGAAATAACAGCGTCTTTTAAAGAAAAGGATGTAACGTTATTATACGGAGTAACATCGAGCGGGAAAACCGAAATATATATTCAACTGATAAAAGAAGCCATATCTAAAGGGCAACAAGCGCTCTATTTGCTTCCTGAGATAGCCTTGACCACACAAATAACGACCAGATTAAAATCTGTATTCGGCAATAAACTGGCTGTCTATCATTCTAAATTCAGCGATAACGAAAGAGCCGAAGTCTGGAATAGCCTGATAAAAAACAGGGAAGTCCAGGTTGTCTTAGGCGCCCGGTCTGCTATCTTCCTGCCATTCAACAATCTGGATCTTATCATTGTAGACGAGGAGCACGAAAGCTCATACAAACAACAAGATCCGGCTCCACGTTACAATGCACGCAATTCAGCTATTGTGTTGGGAAGCATATGTGGCGCGAAAATTCTTCTTGGAACAGCGACTCCGGCTATAGAAACCTATAACAATGCTTTATCAGGAAGATACGGCCTTGTTTCTCTGGCTAAAAGGCATGAGAACATAGAACTTCCACATATAGAAGTAGTAAATACAAAAGAGTTTCGACGAAAAAAACAAATGAGGTCTATCCTTTCCCCTCCGTTGACAGAAAAAATAAAAGACGCGCTGGATAAGAAAGAGCAGATCATTTTATTTCAGAACAGGCGGGGTTTCTCATCTATCGTAGAATGTAAAAATTGCTCGTGGACACCTCATTGTCAACATTGCGACGTAAGCCTCACCTATCATAAAAGCCAACGTCTGATGATTTGTCACTATTGCGGTTCAACGTACAACGTGCCGAATGTTTGTCCCGAATGTAGAACACCCACTTTGGACAATCTTGGCTATGGCACAGAGCGAATAGAAGAGGAAGTCTCAGAAATTTTTCCTGAGGCATCTCTTGCCAGAATGGACTTTGACACCACTCGTGGTAAAAAATCGTATGAACGGATAATTTCTGATTTCGAAAACGGAGTAACTGATATACTTATCGGGACTCAAATGGTTTCAAAAGGATTAGACTTCGACAATGTTTGCGCCGTTGGAATCCTCAATGCTGATAACCTGCTCAACTATCCCGATTTCCGTGCTCACGAAAGAGCCTTTCAGCTAATGACTCAGGTTAGCGGACGTGCGGGGAGAAAAAATAAACAAGGAACGGTTTTTCTTCAAACATCGCACCCTGCCAATCCTGTTATTGCTTTTGTAAAGCACAATGATTACCAATCATTCTATCGCCAACAGATGGAAGAGCGTAAAATTTTTCGCTACCCACCTTTTTTCAGATTAATAAATATTGTCTTACGGGGACGAGACGGGTTGCTGGTAGATAATGCAGCTAAACAACTTGCCCTGTCGTTAAAAGAAACTTTCGGAGATCGTATTCTCGGTCCGGGCAAACCTCCTGTTTCACGCATCCAGTCATTATATATTTGCCATATTATGATAAAGATAGAGAATCAGGCATCTATTCAGAAGGTACGGGAAAATATATTTTACCATCAAAACAAGATACTTGGCAATCCTATCTTTAAGTCTATCTTGCTACACTACGATGTAGACCCTATGTAATTACGCACCATACTCTCTCTCCTATAGCATTTTATGCATTTAAGAGCTTGTTTAAATTTTACCAAAACATTTTGCTATAGCTCTTTTTTCGTTCATTTTCAGTCTCTTTTTATCTGATTTTTCCCTTTCTTCAGCTTGAATAGCCCGCTATTCGCGCTTCAGAAAAGAAAAAATCATTCTGAAAATAGTTCTGAAAATCGGAACGAATAAAATTTAAACAGGTTCTAAGTTTTTTTATCTACATTATTGAAACGTTTTATTTAAATTTGCAGCAAGTTATAAGAATATTTTATGGGTAACGAAAAGAAAACAAAACAGAATATTTTTCAGAAATTCGGGACAAAAAAAATCATAAAATGGATGTGGCTTGCTTTTGGCGGCATCATCATTTTTTCCACGATTATATTCACTCTCATTAGCGCCGGAATTATCGGTTATATGCCTGATGTAGAAGAACTGGAAAATCCTATCGACAAATATGCATCACAGGTTTATTCCTCTGATGGAGCACTACTTGGAACATATTCTCTTGCCAAAAACAACCGTATATACTCTAATTACAACGACTTATCTCCCTATCTGGTGGATGCTTTGGTATCAACCGAAGATGCCCGTTACTATTCACATTCGGGGATAGACGCTTATGCATTGGCCCGCGCGGTGGTAAAAAGAGGCCTCCTGATGGATAAAAGCGGTGGTGGAGGTAGTACAATCTCCCAACAGCTGGCAAAACTTCTATATTCTCCCGATTCTGAAAATGCATTTGAGCGCGTTTTCTTACGCAAGCCCATAGAATGGGTTATTGCAGTTAAACTGGAAAGATATTACACAAAAGAAGAGATAATCAACTTATACCTAAGTCAGTTTGACTTTTTATACAATGCCGTAGGAATACAATCCGCCGCACAAGTCTATTTCAATAAAACACCAAAAGAATTGAAATTGGAAGAAGCTGCCACATTGATAGGGATGTGCAAGAATCCATCTTATTTCAATCCGAAAAGATACCCTGAAAGGACTAAAGAACGCCGGGATATGGTTCTCAAACTTATGTACGAGAATAATAAAATAACAAAGCAACAATTCGACTCTGTAAAAAATATTCCCTTGACTCTCGACTTCAAAAGAGTGGATCACAAAGACGGGTTAGCTCCTTATTTCAGGGAATATCTCCGCATGACAATGTCTGCGAAGAGGCCAAGCAGATCAAATTACGCTTCGTGGCAAACAGAGCAATACAGGAGGGATTCTTTAAGTTGGGAAAACGATCCTTTATACGGATGGTGTAACAAAAACAAAAAAAACGATGGCTCAAGCTACAACTTGTCTACCGATGGGCTAAAAATATATACGAGTATAGACTCCCGCATGCAGCAATATGCAGAAGAAGCTGTCACAGAACACTTCAGCAAAAAGTTACAGCCTCTTTTCGATAAGGAAAAAAGAAACCGAAGCTATGCCCCATTTGCGGCCAGTGAAGCCAAGAATGTAGATTCGATCCTTTACCGGGCAATGAAAAATACCGACCGGTTCAGAGATTTGAAAAAATCAGGCTTATCGGAAAAGGAAATATACCAGATATTCAAGAAACCTGTGGATATGAAAGTCTTTTCGTGGAAAGGGGAGATCGACACAGTAATGACTCCATGGGATTCTATCCGTTATCACAAAAGCTTCCTCCGTACAGGATTCATGGCAATGGATACCCATACCGGATATGTGAAAGCCTATGTAGGAGGAATAGACTATAAGTATTTCCAATACGATATGGTGAATATGGGGCGCAGGCAGATAGGTTCAACCATGAAGCCATTCCTGTATACTTTATCTATGGAAGGAGGAATGACCCCTTGCGATGAAATGCTCTATGAACCACAAACCCTTTATGACGAATTGGGAAGGTCTTATACTCCAAGAGGGGGCCGGACAGCAAAATTCGGAGAAATGGTTTCCATCAAATGGGGATTACAAAACTCTGACAACCTTGTTACAACCTATCTGATGGGACGCACCTCGCCTTATGCATTAGTCCGAATGATGCACTCATTCGGCATCACAGGAAAAATCGACCCTGTTGTTTCAATGGCGTTGGGTACACATGACGTATCGGTAGGCGAAATGGTAGCTGCTTACACATCGTTTGCAAACAAAGGGATAAAAGCGAGTCCGGTATATGTTACCCATATAGAAGATCAGTTTGGAAACATCATTGCTAACTTCACCGCTAAGATGGATGAAGTATTCAGTGAATCCACATATATGAAGATGCTGGATATGCTCCGTGGTGTAATAGACGGAGGTACAGGATGGCGAATCAAGCGCGATTATGGAATTACTGCATCTATGGGTGGAAAAACCGGAACTACGCAGAAAAATGCAGACGGATGGTTCATGGCTTTCACACCTAAACTCTCCACCGGATGCTGGGTAGGTGGAGAAGACCCGACTATCCACTTCGATTACACATCTGACGGGCAGGGTGCCAGTATGGCTTTACCGGTTGTGGGATTGTTTATGAAGAAGCTGCTGGCTAATCCTAAACTAGGATACACACAATCCGATCAGTTTACAATGATACCCGGATATGGTATCTGTGACCGTGCAAATGATGAAGATGACGGCGTGATACCGGAAGAAACTCCTCCTGAAATAGAGAATATGTTCAAGTAGTACTATATGCTGAAATATTACTATATCGATGATGTCTCGAAATTGCAATGCGGACCTTTTAATCCGAACGAATTATTAAGGAAAAACATTCGCCCCGGGACTATGGTATGGTGTCCGGGAATGCACGACTGGACAGAAGCGGGAGCTTTGCCTGAGTTAGCATTTCTGTTTGACCCCGGCATTTCTGCATCCCAAAAACTAGAAGAAATACCGGAATCATTAGGTACGGAAACACTTCGATCGGATAAGAAAGGGAACGTTCTAAATGAACCCCAACACCCTCTCCCGAAAACATGGTTAATTGAAGCTGTTATATTTACTTTCATCTGCTGTTCACCGGTAAGTTTGGTCGGCCTGTTTTTTGCGATAAGAGTAGAAACACTTTATTCTAACAGAGATTATGCGGGCTCTGAAAAAGCGTCCAACAGGGCAAAGATGTGGGGACTTGGCGGAATATTATTCTGGCCTGCTATTTATGTAATTTATTCGCTTGTTAAGTTCGGCATATTAGCTTTCTTATAAGAATTACGTTGACTATCGAAAAAAAATACACACGTCGTTTATTGGTGATAATTGCAGTATTGCTTGTTGCCGGAGGAATCTATTATTTGTTCAGCCCTTTAGAATCGTCATTCTTTCCTAAATGCCCATTTCATAGTATCACAGACTTAGATTGCCCGGGATGCGGATCGCAACGGGCTTTACACCATCTGACGCACCTTGAAATAAAAAAAGCCATGATCAGCAATCCTCTGCTGATCATGGCCATTCCTTATATATTCACAGGAATTTACTTTGAATATTTCGGGGGCAAAGAAAATTACCCCCGAATGAGAAGAATATTATTTGGCAAAAATGCCACCGTTACCGTTTTAATAGTAGTTCTTTTATTTTGGATAGGCCGGAATTTGGTCTGATTATTCTACAGCCTGTATTTTATATCCCATCTTAGCCAACTGATATAATAAACCCTCCTCGCCGGCCAGGTGCAATGCGCCTACAGCTATCAGGTTCGATTTTTCTTTCATTATCTGAGGAAGTTTCAGCAGCCATTTATCATTACGATCCTTATTTATTGCATTCTGGGCTTTCTGAGAAGCACCTGACTTCGACACTTTTCACTGGTATTTTTTTAGAATACTGATTAGTAGTTGTTTATAAATTTTTCGTCACCAAAATGGGTGACGCAAGTCCAAAACAATCTATTTTTGCAGGATGTTTGTACGCAAAAAGAAAAACAGGTCAGGAACAACAAGCATAGTTGTTGTAGATAAAAGAGGAGGTCAATTCCGTGAAGTGAAAACTATAGGAGTTAGTTCTGACGAGAAAGAGATAACCGAGTTTTATCGCCAGGGTAAAAAGTGGATTTCGATCCAATGTGGTGATCAGGATATGTTTGCTGAACACGAACATCAACTTGAGGAGAAACAGGTAATGGATTATTTGTTGAGCAACATTGAAAACATATTGCTTAACGGCACACAATTGATTTTAAACCGCGTATTTAAGCTTGTTGGGTTTGATGCCTAGACGACGATATTCTAAAACATTTAGTAATTGCCCGTTTGTGTCAGCCTGGCAGCAAGGCGGGAACGGTTGATTATCTGAAATCTTATTTTGACGAAGATGTGGAGCTGCACAAGATTTACCGTTACTTAGACCGTTTGCACAACACACAACAAGAGAAAGTCCAGCAGCTCAGTGTAGAACATACTCGAAAGTTATTAGGAGGCAAAATTGGCCTTGTATTCTACGATGTGACCACACTGTATTTTGAGAGCGATTATAGTGATGATTTTAGAGAACGAGGTTTTTCAAAAGAAGGGAAACATGCACAGCCTCAGGTTGTTTTAGGGTTTTTGGTAAGCAGCGGAGGTTATCCGTTATCCTATTCATTGTTTAATGGATCGCAATATGAAGGACGAACCATGCTTCCGATAGTTAATAATTTTGTCAAACGTTTTGATTTGGACGATTTTGTAGTTGTTGCCGATTCAGGCCTAATGAATAAGACCAATATACAACTTTTGGAATCGGGGGGATATAAATACATAATCGGAGCAAGAATAAAGAACGAAACAGAAGAAATCAAACAATGGGTTTCACCATTCAAAAAAGGTAAAGCTGGATTAAAATTTTAGATGATATTATTTAGAATAAATTTCGGATATAACTTCCATTTGGGAACAAATTCCCAAAACAAAAGCCTAATTGGCTGATTTTCAATTAGACTTTTGCTTTGATGGGAAGAACTACTTTCTCAGTTCCTCCATCATCGCACGGCGATTGGAATAAACAGATCTGAAATGAGCCAAAAGCAAATTGGCCATTTCAGTCCCGCCGGGATATTCTTTCATGGTTTTTAATACGTCTGCTATATATTTGTAATGGTCTCTTCCCATATTCTGGGCGGCGTAACCGGTAATTTGTGTACGGTAAAATGTCAACATCCGTTCCGGATACCGCAGTTTCAAATAAGATTCATATTCCCCCAATGAGCTATATTTTCCTAACTGAACATTCTTTTCAACATAATCTATTAATCTGTCCCAATATTCTTCTTCGATATAAATCTGCGCTAATACATAACCTCCGATTCTCCATGCTTTCTGTTTGGCTGACTTATAGAGAAAATCATCTAAATAACCTGCCCACTTTTCGGTTGGAATAACGGTTTTCAAAATATGATAATATTTCATACTCTCCCTGCCTGTAATGAATAAATCTTCCGCTGATTCAATTACTTTTTCTTTGTTTCCCGTCAACTGATACACCGATAATTTTTCATCTTTCCAATCAGCCGCTGTTCCCGGATGTCCTTTCTTCCCGGCAAGGCTTATCCCTTCATCAATCAAGGAAAGCGCTTTCCCGTATTGTTTTTCTGATATCAATTCCTTCAGCCTGATCTTCCTGATTTCGGGAAGATGCAAATAAGACAGGATTACTTTTTCCACTTCTTCCTTTTTGCCGGCGTTTTCTAAGAATTCGATTTTAGACATTACTAATGGGAATGTACGAAAAGAGTCCGGTTCATTTTTTAGTGCTTCATCGAGAATACGGATGCCATTGTCAAAGCTTGATGTTTTCAGGCTTATCAAAAAAAGTAATTGATTTAAGTCCGCTAAATCATAATTATCATAAGTACTGTTTTTAATCAATTTGCTTATTTCATCTGTCAATTTATTCAGTAAGCCGTCCGGCAAACCCGTTTCAATCATTTCAGTTATTAACTCCGCAGCCTCCTGGCACACACAGCCTAAATCACCATCATAGTCGTCATATTCTACATAGCTTTCCCCTATTTCCCCGATAATATGAAGTAAAATAGTTATGGCCTCTTCCCTGCAATCCAGTTTTATCAACGATTTAGCCTTTTCGATATAAGCGTCCAATTTATGGGCAATAGCTTCTCCGTCATTTCGAAAACCTGAGTTACCCTTACCACATGGGAATTTAAAGCATTTTTGTATTTCTTTTATATAATCCGTGTGGGGAGTTGTATATTGGAATCAGTTACAAATTAGGACAACCGCATCAAAAAAGTGAAGAATGAAGAATGAAACATTGTCCGGCGTTAGTTTTATCTATAATAGATAATTTGATAATTTGAAAATGAGCGAATTTGAAAATGAGAAAATTTGAAAATGAGTGTAGAAAATGTTACTTTTTAGTTAAAAAGTTACGAGTAGACGAGATACGAGATACAAGTTGTTGACTGACTACTAACTACTGACTACTGTCGAAGTTTGTTACTTTTTAGTTAAAAAGTTACGAGTAGACGAGATACGAGGTACAAGTTGTTGACTGACTACTGACTACTGACTACTGCTAACTGAAGTTTGTTACTTTTTAGTTAAAAAGATACGAGTAGACGAGATACGAGATACGAGGTACAAGATACGAGGTACAAGTTGTTGACTGACTACTAACTACTGACTACTAACTACTGACTACTGCTAACTGTAGGAGTTTGTTACTTTTTAGTTAAAAAGATACGAGTAGACGAGATACGAGGTACAAGTTGTTGACTGACTACTGTCGAAGTTTGTTACATTTTAGTTAAAACTTGTGCCTGACTGCTGATTCGTTTAAATTATAATGGAGCCTGCGCGAAAAAGCGAATTGAATATCTATCTTTGCTAAGATTTTAAGCTGTAAACTTTGGATGGAGGAACAGGAAACAAATAAATTTGATTGGATGATCGCCTTTTTGCGTAGTACGTATGATAAGGTAGAAGCCGTGAGTGGCAAAACCCCTGCCTTATTGTGGATAGCTGCTGTTCTTCTGAGTTTTTCTGCTATATTTATCCTTAATATACTGACACCTCTTATCTCTGATGATTTTGCCTATATGTTTGTCTATGGCGAAGACAGGTTAGTGTCGTCGGTTGCCGATATACTAGAGTCTCAAAAAAATCATTATTATATGTGGGGTGGGCGGAGTATTGTCCATTCTATAGCTCAGGGCTTACTTATTCTTCCTCCTTATGTTGCCGATCTGCTGAATAGCCTTGTTTATATGGGATATATCTTCTTAATCTATCTTCATATTAAAGGTAGGAGGAAAAACAGCCTGTCCCTGTTCATTTTGATCAATCTGGCTGTATGGTTTTTGCAGCCTGTGTTGGGTGATACGGTCTTTTGGCTTACAGGCGCGGCTAATTATCTTTGGGGAACAACTCTTATCCTGCTATTTTTACTTCCATTCCGGATGTATCAAGGGCAAGAGAGTAATTTGGGTACTCTGATTTTGATGTCGGTGAGTATTTTCGTATGCGGTATAATCGCAGGATGGACAAATGAAAATACAGCTGCTGCTATGTTGCTTATTTCAATCTTGTATTGTGCTTATTATTATTCCCAAAAGTGGATTATTCCTGTTTGGTTGATAACCGGATTTATCGGAAGCATGGCAGGCTTTTTCTTAATGATCGCGGCGCCAGGAAATTATGTAAGAGCCGGAGACGCTTCTCTCGATTTGTTTGTATTGGCGTATCGTTTATTTAACAGTACCCAGATGCTCTTATTTTATTGTGGTCCTTTGCTGCTCGTTACTCTATCGATGTATATCATATTTTACCGTTTTTCCGATAAAAATAAAAATGACAACTTAAAGCTGGGCCTGATTTATACTATTGCCGCCATTATTGCCGTATATGCGATGGTATTATCGCCTACCTTCCCGCGCAGAGCTTTATTTGGTGTTGTTACATATCTTATTATCGGAGTAGGGATTTTATTTCATAATCTTGATTTTCGGCATAATTTTATTCGTCAGGCGAGAATGCTTATTATTACGTTTGGACTATTATCCTTCCTTTTTACGTTCCATTTTGCATTTAAAGAAATCAATTCATTTCGAAATATAGTGCAAGAACGTGAACTTATAATAAAACAGGCTAAAGAGGATGAGAAATCAGAATGTGAATTTGAACGTTTTTCAGGTGGAATTTACATACATGGAGAAGATCCTTTTTCCGCTGAATTGATGAGTCGTTATTATGGGATAAAGATTAAATTGATACCTCCTCAAGATTAGAAAAATTCTATACCCATAAGTGTTCCGGTTACTATTCCTGCTATGCCTAATCCTATAAGTAGGACACCTATTATTTTATTGAAAATTTGCAGCCCTCTGGGATTGAATCTGCTACGCAATTTGTTGACGAAATAAGTAACTAGCAGCCACCATAAAAAAGCGCCGACTCCAATGAATAGGATGGTAATGAGATCATATCCGAATGGTTTATCGGCATCGATCACATTAAAGCGGGCAAATAGGGCAATGTAGAGGAATAATGTTGCAATATTGGAAATGGTAAGAAAAAGGGAGGAAACAAATACTGTCCAATAGGATGTAGTTTTCTCTTTTATTTTAGCAAGGTTTTTAGACGGGTTTTTGTTATAGACAACGTAGCCAAATGCTATCAGAACAATACTTCCTATAACTTTCAGAGGGCCTTCATGCTGCTGAATAAATTCGGTGCTGAAGCCTAATCCGAGAGCGGCTATAATAGCAAGAAGAGCAATTAACATGTCTCCGGCTGTGGCGCCCAAACCAGTGACCAGGCCATGGGTTTTGCCTTCATTCAATGTTCTCTGGATACACAACATCCCTACAGGCCCCATAGGTGCAGATGACAGAAAACCAATAAATAACCCATTTAGAATTATAGATATCATTAACTCAATTTTGCAGGACAGCAGAGTGTGTATTTATTACATTTCTATAGCGCTAGTCCACATCATAATTGCAAAGATACTTTAAAATCCCTGAAAAATACGCATTGCAGTGGAAAGCAAGATAACTATTAACTGTTTTTAATCTAATAGTTATCTTTTGTTCTTTTATAATGAATTTATCTTCAGCCCAATAAAGAATGTTCGCGGCAATTGTAGGCTATGTATAAAATAAGAAACGCAACCAAAATAGCCTATATATAATAGGAGCAGTATTAGCGCTGTGTTTCTTATTTTATTTTGGGACACTTATTTTATTGGGTTTTAGCTGAATTATAATTACTAAATATAAGAGCCATCTTCATATTATCTTTGTCTGTTCTCAGAATAGCAGATGTGGGAACCATCTGGTTATATACATTCGTATAAGTTGATACCTGAGAGTAACCTGATGTTACATTTTGGCTATAAGCTGTTATTGGTAGTACCAAGAATTTTAGATCAGGCACATTCTCTTTATCCTTATAGTAATTTACATAATAATTAACCATAGTTGCCAGATTGTTCGATACCGAAGACGTGGTATTTGAATAACTAAAATTATAGGTGTTTGATGTCGCGTCCCGTATCATAATAAAGCTGGTTTTGGTATCAGCCATGTTATTTTTCGAGAAGAAGTTAACCAAAGAATCTTTATTAATGAACAATAAATTAGAGCTTCTATTCAGTGTCATTTTATCTTCTTCTTCGGTATATCCTTTTAGTTTGAATGTCGCAGAATTTAGCTTGTTAGTAATACCTTCTTTTTTTGCTTTATTCATAATCTCTTTTAACGGAATGGTCACTTCAGCGCAAACACCTGCCGGGCTTTTCAGATAAGCACGGGTATCACTATTCTGGAATAGATAGTCAGGGGTAGTATTTTGCACTTGATTTAGTTGAATGACTTCTCCTGTTGTCGGCAACCTGAACAAGCCTACATGAGTAGAATCTGCCGTATCTGCCGTATTGCGTCCTGTATAACTGTAATATATCTGTAATATACTTGTATTTACATCGATTAAGCTTCCCGAACCCAACGTTGTCGTAACATAGATCCCTTTAAAGAATTGTCTCAAATGATCTGAATTGGTGAACGTTTCTCCGTTTGAATTCTTCCATTCATTATAAATCTCACTTCCAAGAGAATTGCTGGCAGAAAGGCGGTATCTTTTACCCGCGCTGTACGCGTCCGCATCTTTTATAGTGAAAATGCCTCGTCCGATAACTTCTTTCATACTAGAATAGTCTGTCGGTTTAATATTGGTGAAGAAATCCTTATTCAGATTTTTTTTGTCTACACGATATGCGGCTATACCTATTGGTGATATGCTGTCGCCATAGAAGCCATATGAGATTACATCCAGAAATACGGAGTCTATAGATGTTGTCTTCTCGTGGAAAGATAATTTTTCGGGGCAATATAGTTCGCTTAAGAAGTCTGATTTAATTTTACCGAAGACCGGGTCGGTATATTCTCCTATCAGACCCGATGCATGACGGGCAAATACCGAATCTTCAAGGGAGACAGTCTTTGCTGTCAAAACGACAGTGTCAACGTATATCGAAATATCGTCGCCGTCAGGCTGTATATTGCCTCCTATTGAGTCAAGGTCGTCGTTACAGGAGACAAAAGCAATAGCAAAAAGAACTATTGTAAGATTCAGTAAAAGTTTAATTTTCATCTATAAATTTTTAACTATAAATTAATTGGCCTCAAATATCTAAAAAAATGCTGTTCACATGAAATAAAACAGCATTTTTCTAGATTTATTTTAGATACTTTAAAGATTCTCGTAAAAATCATTGATTGCATTCACCGAAGCGTCCACATTTCCCTGATAAGAAAGGAATTTCTTTCCTGTTTTATTTACCTGATCCAAAACGTTTTTATTGATAGATTCTTCGCTTTGAATGACCCCATCTGCATATTTGACGGCTAAATTAGAAAGAGTTTCGTAATCAACAGTGCCTTTGAGTTCGGTTATACTCTTGTCTTTTATTCCATCAAACTTTAATTTATTAATGAAGTTTGGATTGAAAGATTGTTTGAAATCATCATTATACAATGAGTATACAATTTTCGTGTTTTTAAAACAAGGGTCATCTGCATAAACTGTTTTGATATATAATCCGGTCAGTGCTGTCATCCAGCCGTGGCAGTCGATTACATCCGGTATCCAGCGCAGCTTTTTTATAGTTTCCAAAACTCCCCTTATATAGAAAATACTACGTTCGTCGTTATCTTCGAATTCCACATTGTTATCGTCAGCTATGGTATGCTTACGTTTGAAGTAATCATCGTTATCAATAAAATAGATTTGCATGCGCGCTGCCTGTATTGAAGCTACCTTGATAATCAGAGGATGGTCTGTGTCATTTATAATTAGATTCATCCCCGACAGACGTATAACTTCATGCAATTGGTTTCTTCTTTCGTTGATATTTCCAAATTTAGGCATGAAAGTTCTTATTTCCTGACCTTTTTCCTGAATGGCTTGAGGGAGGTATCTGCAAGTTGTAGCAATTGGCGAATCCGGTAAGTAAGGAGTAATCTCCTGCGTAATGTATAAAATCTTCTTTGTACCCATTTAATTTTCCTCTTCTGAATTGAGACTACAAAGATAATAAAAAAAAATCTTGTTTTTTGCAAACTTTGCATTACAAAATTTCATTACGATTAATGTCAAGGTTGTTTCATTAACATTTTTGATGTTATCCCCGTTAAAAAATAGCATAAAAAGTTCTTAATATTTCGAGATTCCATAATTATTTGCTTGCTTTGTACCCGCTTTTATTGCATAGGATAAATGGATATATTGAGAACTGTGAGAGAAGTGCAAGATGTGGTTTCATCTCTGCATTCGGAGGGCAAAACGGTTGGATTTGTTCCCACTATGGGGGCATTGCACGAGGGGCATTTTTCTTTGGTGAGAAGATGCGTCGCTGATAACGATATTTGCGTTGTTAGTATATTTGTCAATCCAACTCAGTTTAATAACAAGGAAGATCTTCTGAAATATCCGAGAAATCTCGACAGAGATGCTCAATTCTTAGAAAAAGAAGGTGTTAATATCATATTTGCACCCTCCGAAGAAGAGATATATCCTGAGCCGGATACTCGTCAGTTCGATTTTGGGCTGATAGATAAAGTGATGGAAGGTGTTCACCGTCCGGGACATTTTAACGGAGTGGCGCAGGTTGTAAGTCGTTTGTTCGATATAGTAAAGCCGGATAGAGCCTACTTCGGAGAAAAGGATTTTCAGCAGTTGGCTGTTATCCGGGCTATGGTGAAACAGTTGGAATTGCCTGTGCAAATCGTTCCGATGCCCATCGTTCGGGAAGAAAGCGGTTTAGCCCTGAGTAGCCGGAACGAACGTTTAACTCAAAAGCAAAAAGGAATAGCTGTTGCTATATCCAAAACATTATTTGAAAGCCGCGAATGGATAGCAGACTGTACAGTCGCAGAAGTTTTGAAAAATGTTACCGACACTCTCAATGCTTATGATGAGCTGGAGGTAGAGTATTATGAAATAGTAGACGGATATACATTGCAATCAATTTCAGATTGGGTAGATTCCGATTATATAGTGGGATGTATCGCCATATTTTGTGGCGAAGTACGTTTGATTGACAATATTGTATACAAAGCTAAGAGCTGATTTAGAAAATAAAAAGATGATCGTAGAAGTTCTGAAATCAAAATTGCATCGTGTTACAGTGACCGAAGCCAATTTGAATTATATAGGTAGCATCACGATTGATGAAGATTTGATGGATGCTGTAAACCTGATCGAAGGTGAGAAAGTCCAAATTGTAAATAATAACAATGGAGAGCGCCTCGAAACATATATAATAAAAGGTGAGAGAGGCTCAGGGGCTATTTGCCTTAATGGCGCTGCGGCCAGACTTGTCCAACCCGGAGATATTGTTATTATCATGTCTTATGCCCAAATGGAATTTGAAGAGGCTAAAGTTTTTAAACCATGGGTAGCCTTTCCCGACACAAAGACTAACAAACTGGTAAAATAAAGATTTCATTAAAAAGAGCTATACATCGTTATAGCTAAATTTCAATGGCATATTCGTATAAGGATATATGGAAGGTAAGTTTGCCTATTATGTTAGGTTTGCTTGCCCAAAATATAGTACAACTTACAGGGACATTTTTCCTCGGTCACGTTTCCGATCCGGGACAGCCGGGTATTGCCGGTATTTACCAAAGTGCATCGGGGTTGGCGGGGATTTATTATATTGCCATATTTACAGTATGCTTCGGTTTCAGTATTGGCGGGCAGATCATGATTAGCCGTCGCAATGGAGAAAAAAATTACGATAAAATAGGCAGTATCGTTATTCAGGGAATTATTTTTCTACAAGCATTTGCTCTCATCCTATTCTTTTTGTCCGGTTTTCTGGCAGAAAATGTCTTGTCGATGTTTATGAAATCGTCTAAAGTATATGCTGCCACAGAGGCTTATCTGTCGTGGCGGATATATGGATTTTTCTTTGCTGCCATCAATGTCATGTTTCGGGCGTTTTATGTAGGGATTGCACGAACAAAGGTGTTGACATACAATGCTATTACTATGGCTGTTGTAAATATTATCGCAGACTACCTGTTGATATTTGGTAACTTCGGCTTTCCAAAACTGGGAATCGAAGGTGCTGCAATCGCTGCTGTATTGTCTGAAATAGCATCAGTTTTATTTTTTGCTATATATACTTTTGCCACAGTCGATTTTAAGAAATATGGCTTTATGAAAATGAAGTTTAACTTCAAAATTATAAGGAGTATTCTTCATATTTCATCTTTCACAATGATGCAGTATATCATATCCATGTCTACCTGGTTTTTGTTCTTTATGGCAATAGAACAGCATTCGGAAGATGATTTGAAGATAACCAATCTGGTCCGTAGTTTCTATATGGTTTACTTTATTCCTATGAGCGCTTTGGCTACTACCGCAAATACATTGGTTGGCAATACTATAGGAATGGGGAATGTGAAAGGGGTATTGCCTCTTATTAAAAAGGTGGCATTGCTTAATCTGGGTATTGTTGTTATAATGATTGCCGCTACACTTGTTGCTCCTGAGTTTTGGATATCGTTTATAGCTCCTCAGGATCAGATTTCATTAATAAAAGATACTGTGGCCCCTTTGATTGTACTTCTATTTTCTCTTCCTATATCGGCGCTTAGTATAGTTGCTTTCAATTCTATTTCGGGAACAGGAAATACTCGGATAGCCCTTATTCTTGAAATGATTACTATGGCGATTTATATAATTGCTATGGTGACAATTGTGGTTTACAAACAGATGTCTGTCACTTGGTGCTGGACAGTGGAGTATTTCTATTGGGGGCCATTGTTGATATTTTCTGTTTTGTATCTTATGCGCGGTAAATGGCAGAACAAGAGAATCTAAGATTTTGGCAAGCCTTTTGTTTATAAAAATATGTATTAGTAGGCCATAGTAGAAAGTGGCTTGCTTATTCTTGTATGTAATTATTTGAAAATGATATAAATATTGAGATATGAGTGAGAAAAGTTTTGAACATGATTTGCAAGAAGACGATTTTGTCGATTCTGAAAATGTGACAAATAATCAGGCTGAAGAAACTGAAAATACGGAAGCTAATGACAATGTGACTGATTGGGAATCGAAATATAATGAATTGAACAATTCTTATTTACGTTTAAATGCTGAATTTGATAACTATCGCAAACGTACTTTGAAAGAAAAAGCTGATTTGTTGAAGTCGGGAAGCGAACGTGTCTTAGTAGATGTTATAGCTGTTGTCGATGACTTTGAGCGTGCTTTGGAAAATATTTCTAAAACAGAAGATATAGAGGCTGTAAAAGAAGGTATAGAATTGATATACAATAAATTTGCAGGTTTTCTAACTAAACATGGAGTGAAGGAGATGGAAACTATAGGCCATCCTTTCGATTTGGATAAGCACGAAGCCATAACTACAGTTCCGGCTCAATCGGAAGATGATAAAGATAAAATAGTAGACAGTATACAAAAGGGTTATATGCTTGATGATAAGGTGATACGATACCCAAAAGTAATTGTTGCAAAATAAAATAGAAGAAGACATACCAATGGCAACAAAAAGAGACTACTACGAAGTATTAGAGGTGTCTAAAACAGCAACTGTAGAGGAGATTAAAAAAGCTTATCGAAAGAAAGCTGTCCAATATCATCCCGATAAAAACCCCGGAGATAAATCCGCAGAAGACAAATTTAAGGAAGTCGCGGAAGCATATGAAGTGTTAAGTGACGAACAAAAACGTGCTAAATACGACCAGTTCGGACATGAGGCTCCGGGTGGCTTCGGTGGCTTTGGCGGCTTTTCCGATCCATTCGATATATTTTCGAGTTTTGGCGGCTTCGGCGGTTTTGGTTTTGGCGGACAACGCGGCCCTAGAACTAACCGTGGATCGGATTTGAGGGTGAAGGTTAAATTGTCATTGAAGGATATTGCTTCAGGCGTAGAGAAAAAAATCAAAGTAAATAAATTTGTTGCATGCTCACATTGCAGGGGTACCGGTGCTGACGGAGGAACTGCTTACGAAACCTGTTCTACATGTAAAGGTTCGGGGGTTGTTACCCGTGTGATGAATACGATTCTCGGTCAGATGCAGACCCAATCTACATGCCCGACATGTAACGGTGAAGGTAAGACTATCACGAAAAAATGTCCTCATTGCGCCGGGGAAGGAATCGTCCGCGAAGAAGAGGTTATAACAATAAATATTCCGGCAGGGGTTGCAGAAGGAATGCAACTGTCGATGAGCGGAAAAGGAAACGCGGCCCGTCATGGAGGAGTAAATGGAGACCTGCTCATTGTGGTGGAAGAAGAACAGCATCCGGAATTATTCAGGGATGACAACGATGTTGTTTACAACTTATTATTGAGTGTTTCCACGGCAGCTCTGGGAGGTAATGTTGTTGTTCCTACCATAGATGGTAAAGTGAAAGTTACGATAGAGCCGGGGACGCAGCCCGGAAAAGTTCTTCGTTTGAAAAACAAAGGGCTTCCTAGCGTAAATAGATATGGTACAGGAGATTTGCTTGTTAATATAAGCGTATATATTCCTGAAAATCTGAGTGATTCCGAAAAAACAACATTGACAGGACTGGAAAATTCTCCGAATTTCCAGCCAAGTAAGTCTGTGAAAGAAAAGATATTTAATCATTTCAGAAAAATGTTTGATTAAGTAAACAACTTAAATACAAGGCTGGGATTGTACCGAACCCCAGCCCTGTATATTCATTTTGTACGGTTATTCACCTATACACTGCCGCTACTTTCTTTTTATGTTGGAAGTTTAGATCTGTATCTGATTTTAGTAAAACGGGAGAATCCGCATCAAAACTTCCAAGTGTAAAATATCCATTTCTATCGCCATTCCATCCCCAGTTCATTCCAAAGAGGGTTCTCTGTTCTTTGACTATATATGACGAATGACCGGTTATTACCCTTTCGTCTCTGCTGAGATAGTAGTCATAGTTTACTATCTCTACCAATACCTCTTTTTCTTGTATAGCATAGCCGTCTATAACCCACGCATGGCCACCACCATATGTATTAAAAAGTATCCAGTTCGTTTTTTCGCTTTTGCCATTGGCGGTCACAATTCTACCGTTATCCAATGAACTTTTTATATATGCTGCATCATATCCTGTAGGTTTATCTACTTTAAAACCCAAATCCTTCAGGTATTTTAACCCGTCATCTTCATAATCTGCTCCAGTCCCGTCACAGCCATAGTCAACTACGATATTAAACCCGATACCTTCCATTAGCAGGGCAATACATCTATTCTCCTTCCAGGCCAGCCTTTATAATAGTATAAGCTGCCGGGGTATTTGTAGTACGACATCACTTGTGCAATCATCACAGGCACACAGCCGACAGGAGTATCACCTTTCCCACAATTATGGTATTTCACACTATCGTCAAAAACCTTTCGTTGGCCCCATTCCACATAGGATAGCGGGCCATGGCGGTATATGGTGTAGTAAGGTGTTTTGTCTGTCCTGTACACTTCCTCCAGATGCATAGGTACTTCTTCCATAGGTACCCCTATACGTGCGCTTTTTATCTCTTTGTTCATGGCAAGTTGCAGCGAATCTTTCAGGTACTCGGCTTCGCGGAGGGTCGATACCAGATAGTCTTCTACATAGTCGAATACCGTAGCTGCTTCCACACTTTCATATGCATCCTGCATATGCAGGTTTCCGTCGGGAGTACTGCTGATAACGTCGTCTTTTATCCGGCGGTCGGCAGCAACGACTGTATAGCCCCGGTTATCTGCATAATTAACAATATAAGCTACTGTATCCGGCATATCTTTCAGCTTGCTGTTGCTCAGGTTGGGGAAGTCTGCCGAACGCAATACTTCTATGCTTTCTATTACTTGTGTAGTAGACGATTTTTTCTGTCCATTGTCCAGAGATAGCGCTATTTCTAATGCCTTATCTTTACCGATTGTGTTTTCTGCATTGAATACCCTTGCCAGTAGCGATGGGTCTATATTGGAGGCTATATTTATATCTGTCTGATCTTCTGTGATTTGCTCTTATGTACAACTAAAGAAGATTAATGTCATAAGAAAGCTAAAGGTGTAGTGTAAAGTGGTTTTCATAATATTAAAGTTTTTAAGTTATGGTTAGGTTTTTATTTTGCTTTTTGTTCTATGTTAACACTTGTGAAATAATTAGCATCCGATATGTATATATGTATTCTTCTGATTTCATTAGTCGTATTCTCCTTTACCGATACCTCCAACTTTTTAGCTGTTCTTTTTAGTTGAAACCATTCTCCTTCATAATAAAAATCTCCATTTCCATTTCCTTGTGACGGAAAATCTTCGACCGAAACGTTATTAACTGTTACGTAATCAATTACCCATTTTTCTCCTTTTGTCGTAATTTCCTGAGTGGATGCAGAATACCCAAAAACTAACCTTTTTGTTGATAACTTAATGGTATCATTCTGCTCTCCCTCTTTCCCATCACACGCGAATAAAAGTGCGCAGCATAAAATAAAGCTGAATAAAAATTTCTGTTTCATAGCTATTTTGTTTAAGGTGTTGAAAATTATTTATTCGTAAATATATCGAAATATATTAGAATCAGAATAACATACAGGGCAACCTCATCAAAACTTTATTTCTGTCATTTCCATTTGTAGGGGCAGACCTGTGTGTTTACCCAAATAAAGAGATCCCAAAAGGTCTTTTACACGTCATTGCGAAGGCGACACCCCGAAGCAATCCATTAACAATCAATGTCTTGATTTGCTTCGCCTCGTTCGTAATGACGGAAATTTCATTTTTTGGGACACCTTCTTTCTCTGTTATTTTGACTTCAGATTCCTTTCTATATTAAATTTTACAATCTTTGTTATTAATTTCAGAGGTAGCGGCTTGTCCAAAGGGAGTTGTATTGCTCCTTTCGATGTTTTATAGGCCTCCATATCTTTGGAAAAGACTTCGATTGCTTCTGCTCCCGGATATAGTCCTATATGTTTTTTATGCCCTGCGAAATGTATTAGATTTCCTTTCAGGTAAAAAGTCGGCATCCCCCAGCTTATTTTTTCAGTTGCTTCAGGCGCTCCTTTTTGTATTGCTTGACGTAGTTCTGTCAATGTTTTTTGAATATTTGCAGGAAAGTCGGCTATATATTCGTCAATGCTTTTGGGTATATTCTTCTCTGTAATCATGTTGTTGAAATGAAAATGTTTAGGATGTAATAATACTAAACATTCAATTAAAATCATAACTTTGACATAATAAAAAAGAATATCATGAAAATAAAAGATATACTACATATTATAGAACAGGTTGCCCCTATTCCTTTGCAAGAAGAATTTGATAATAGCGGTGTTCAGATAGGGGATGTCAACCAGGAGGCGAAAGGAGCGATTGTTTGCATCGATGTTACCGAATCGGTGGTCGATGAGGCTGTGTCTTTAGGTTGTAATCTTATTGTTTCGCACCACCCTTTAGCTTTCCGCGCGTTTAAATCTCTCACAGGAAAAAATTATGTAGAGCGATGTATGATGAAAGCGTGTAAACATGACATTGTGGTCTATGCCGCACATACCAATCTGGATAACGCGTCGCAGGGTATTAATCGGTATTTGGCCGATATGCTCAACTTGCAACATGTAAGGATTCTTGATCCTCAGAAAAATAAGTTGATAAAGCTTGTGACATTTGTGCCTCATTCACATGCCGAATTGATGCGGAGTGCCTTGTTTAATGCCGGGGCCGGGCATATAGGTAATTACGATTCTTGTAGTTATAATGTGTCGGGTGGAGGTACTTTCAGAGCGGGCGATGGTTCGAATGCATTTGTTGGAGAAATAGATGAATTACATACTGAACCCGAAACCCGCATAGAAGTCATTCTTCCTGCGTACAAGCAATCAGAGGTACAACGGGCTTTGATTGCCGTGCATCCCTACGAGGAGCCGGCTTATGATTTTTATACCCTTGAGAATGTTTGGCCGGGAGCCGGTAGTGGAGTTGTGGGTACTTTGCCTGAAGAAATGGACGAGGAAGACTTTTTGTACCTGCTTAAGGATACATTTAATCTGAAAACAATACAGCATTCTGCCATTCGGGGTAAAACCGTACGCGATGTGGCTATTTGCAGCGGGAGTGGGGCTTTTCTTATTCCAAAAGCTATATCATATAGTGCGGATGTATTTATAACCGGAGATGCTAAGTATAACGATTTTTATGATGTGGAAGATAAGTTGTTGCTTGCTGTGGTAGGGCATTATGAATCAGAAATTTTCACAAAGAATATTTTTTTCGATATTATCTCGAAAAAATATCCTACCTTTGCGGTATATATGTCGGGATTCGATGTAAATCCTGTAAACTATTTGTAATCAAGCGGAGATATACTCCCGTTTATTACGGATGATGTAGTAAGAAGATAGAAGACTATCGGATTACTGCATTTTTTTATAATAATTTTAATAACTCTCAATCATATAATTATGGCTAAAAAACAAATTGATAAAGAAGTTACGGTAGAAGAAAAGTTGACAACTTTGTACTCTCTACAACAAAAACTTTCTGAAATAGACAATATTAAGATTCTTCGAGGAGAACTTCCTCTGGAAGTTGGAGATCTTGAAGATGAGATTATTGGTCTGGAAACCCGTATAAAAAAATACGAAGCAGAACTAAAAGAAGCCGATACAGCTGTATCGCATCAAAAACAGAAGGCAAAAGACAGTTCTTTGAAAATCGAAAAATACAAAGAGCAATTGGATAACGTGCGTAATAACCGTGAGTTCGATCATCTGAGCAAAGAAATAGAATTCGAAACACTCGAAATAGAATTGTCAGAAAAACGTACCCGTGAGTTCTCTCAAGAATCGAAAAATCTCACTGAACAAATCGAAAAAAGTAAGACTTTCCTGAGTGAACGTTCAGAAGATCTTGCTCAAAAGAAAGCAGAACTGGAAAGTATAGTGTCTGAAACCAGACAGCAGGAAGAGCAACTTCGCGACGAAGTGAAAGATATAGAAGCTGAAGTAGAGCCTCGTTTGCTGCATGCGTTTAAACGTATACGTAAGAGCGCCCGCAATGGTTTGGCGGTTGTATGTATCGAGCGTGGCGCTTGCGGGGGATGTTTTAATAAAATACCACCTCAAAAGCAAATGGATATAAAAATCGGTAAAAAAATTATTGTTTGCGAATATTGCGGACGTATCATGATTGATCCGGAACTTATCGGAGCAGATTGATCTGAAAGAGCCGGATTTATAATATATTATAAAATCGAAAAGGTTAAAGTTTTCCTTTTCGATTTTTTTTATGTCTTTTCGGGAACATAATAGATCTTTTGTTGTTTTACAAATAATGAGGTTTATTTTTAAAATGGAAAACTTTCTCTTGTTTTTTATTTTATAAATTACTTATTATTAGGTGTTTTTGTTTTAAAATGGAAAACTTTTCATTTTGTTGATAAAATATTATTGAAAAATTTGCTTTGTTTGCTCTTATTCTATAATATTGTATAATGAAAAATATCGCAGGCTTTCCTTTGTAAAATCGAATGTAATTAAGCAAAAAATATAGAGTAAATGGTACAGAAGGTTTACACTTTTGAAGAGGCATATAATGCCGCGTTGAATTATTTTAACGGAGATGAATTAGCCGCTAAGGTATGGGTGAATAAGTATGCATTGAAAGATGCTTCGGGTAAAATTTATGAGCATTCACCGGAAGATATGCATTGGCGATTGGCTAACGAAATTGGCCGTGTAGAGGCGAAGTATAAAAATGGATTGACAGAAAAGGAGCTTTTCGGTTTGTTTGACCATTTTAAGTATATCGTACCTCAGGGAAGCCCTATGACAGGTATAGGCAATAATTTTCAGATAGCTTCTTTGTCCAACTGCTTTGTGATCGGTCTTGATGGCCCGTCGGATTCTTATGGAGCAATTATTCGTATAGATGAAGAACAGGTTCAGCTTATGAAACGTCGCGGTGGAGTGGGGCACGACTTGTCTCATATCAGGCCTAAAGGTTCTCCTGTAAAGAATTCAGCCTTGACGTCCACAGGTTTGGTGCCATTCATGGAAAGATACTCGAATTCTACACGTGAGGTAGCGCAAGATGGTCGTCGCGGGGCTTTGATGTTGAGCGTATCCATTAAGCACCCTGATTCGGAATCTTTTATAGATGCCAAAATGATAGAAGGAAAAGTTACCGGGGCAAACGTTTCTGTAAGAATAGACGACGCGTTTATGCAGGCAGTAGTTGACGGAACACAATATGCTCAGCAATATCCGATCGACTCTTCCAGTCCGACTACAGTAAAAGATATTGACGCGACTGAATTATGGAGAAAAATAGTCCATAACGCGTGGAGTTCTGCTGAGCCCGGAGTTCTGTTCTGGGATACGATAATAAAAGAATCTGTTCCGGATTGTTATGCTGATTTAGGCTTTAAAACAATATCTACAAACCCTTGCGGAGAGATACCTCTTTGTCCTTACGATAGTTGCCGTTTGCTTGCTATCAATTTATATTCATATGTCGTTAATCCGTTCAAAAAAGACGCGTATTTCGATTTTGAATTGTTTAAAAAACATGTAGCATTAGCTCAACGCATTATGGATGATATTATCGATCTGGAAACTGAGAAGATCGATATGATTATGGAAAAGATAGGCGCCGATCCGGAAACAAATGAAGTTAGAGGGCCGGAAAAACATCTTTGGGAAAAAATACGTAAAAAGACATTAGAGGGTCGTCGTACCGGAGTTGGTATAACAGCAGAAGGAGATATGATTGCGGCTATGGGGTTGCGTTATGGCACGGAAGAGGCAACAACGTTTGCGGAAGAAGTGCATCGCACATTGGCTTTAGCTGCTTACCGTTCATCTGTAGATCTGGCGAAAGAACGCGGCGCTTTTGAAATATATGATGCTGAAAGAGAAAAGGAGAACCCTTTCATAAACCGTCTTGCTGAAGCTGATCCGCAATTATATAAGGATATGCAAAAATACGGACGTCGTAATATTGCCTGTCTGACAGTAGCGCCTACAGGTACTACAAGTCTGATGACGCAGTCTACATCGGGTATAGAACCGGTGTTCTTACCAGTATATAAGCGTCGTCGTAAAGTAAATCCGAATGATAAGGAAGTTCGTGTAGACTTTGTTGATGAGAACGGTGATTCCTGGGAAGAATATATTGTATTCCACCACAAGTTCGTTACGTGGATGGAGAGTATGGGATATCCTACCGCTAAGCGTTATACAAACGAGGAAGTTGAGGCTATGGTAACCGAATCTCCGTATTACAAAGCAACATCGAATGATGTAGACTGGTTGCAAAAAGTAAAAATGCAAGGACGTATACAAAAATGGGTGGATCATTCAATCAGTGTAACAATCAACCTTCCGTCCGATGCCTCGGAAGATTTGGTAAACGACCTCTATATAGAAGCATGGAAAAGTGGTTGTAAGGGTTGTACAGTTTATCGTGACGGTTCACGCGCAGGTGTACTGATTGCGGCCGATGATAAGAAGAAAGCGGAGGATTGCGAGGATTGTTACGAACGTCCTCAGGTTGTAGTGGATCGTCCTCGTGAGCTGGTTGCCGACGTTATCAAATTCCAAAATAACAAGGAAAAATGGATCGCGTTTATCGGGTTGCTGGATGGTCGTCCTTACGAGGTCTTTACAGGATTGTCCGATGACGATGAAGGATTGATGTTGCCGAAGAATGTAAATCAGGGAGTCATTATTAAAACATTAAATGATGAAGGGCATCGTTCTTATGACTTCCAGTTCAAGAATAAAAGAGGTTATAAAACAACAATCGAAGGACTTAACAGTAAGTTCAATCCTGAATTTTGGAACTACGCCAAGCTAATATCCGGGGTATTGCGCTACGGTATGCCTATCGATCAGGTTGTCAAGCTGGTACAAGGTTTAGAATTGAATAGCGAAACTATCAATACATGGAAGAATGGCGTTGAGCGTGCATTGAAGAAATACCTGCCGAACGATACTGAGGCTAAAGGCCAGAAATGTCCTGTTTGCGGTCTTGAAACGCTTATTTATCAGGAAGGTTGTATGAAGTGTACAAATTGCGGAGCTTCTAAATGTGGATAAAAATAATATGACTAGTCCTAATAAACCTGTAACGGTTATTTAGGACTAGTCAAAAAAAGCCGCTTATAATAAAAATAAGCAGCCCCTTCAATCTATTAATTGATCATTATGGAATTGTATTACTCCTTTATTTCTTCATATTTCACATATTCACCTTCCTCTTTTGAGAAAATCTTTTTATAAACTTTGCTTGTATTCTTGTATGGATCATACTCTTGTGTCCTGGTACGACCTCTGTAGTTGGAAGAAGTATTTGGTTTTCCGAATAAAAGAGACGTTACTCCATTTATTACGGAGAGGATAAACATTATTCCGAATATGACAATAGCGAATATGAAAAATAGAAAAATAGTCATGATGATTGTATTATTTTCTTAATTCAAATATAACAAATAAATAATCTTGTTGATCTATCCATTTTAATTATTTAACAAGACTTGGCGTTTGTAAACAGGTTCTAAGCTTTCAGTATTGTGTGTTGAGCCAGAATGCTGAATCCGATGACGATGAGAATGATGCCTCCGATTATGTTTATGGAATAGTTGTAGCGTTGTCCGACCTTGCATCCAAAAACAACACCTAAAGAGGATAATAAAAATGTTACAGTCCCTATTATGATAGCGGGAAGTATAATACTTTGGTTTATTAACGACATAGAGAGTCCTACGGCTGTAGCGTCTATACTGGTGGCCACACCCAAGCTGAACATAACTTTAAAATTTAGGGGATTGAAGGGAGAACTGTTATCTTCTCCTTTTATACTGCAAATAAGTACCCGTACCCCTAGGAAAAACAATATACCAAAAGCCAGCCAGTGATCGTATTGATCTATATATTGAGTAAATGTATAACCTATAAACCATCCTGCGATAGTAAGGCATGATTGCATAAATGCAAGCATACCAGCGACTTTCAATACATTGACGATTTTGTGGTTTCCAATTATGGCTCCACTGGTAAGGGCGATAACCAGACTGTCCATCGACAGTCCAAAGGCCAGGATTATTATCTGCACTATTTCCATTCGGTGATGTCTGCTAGCGGTTTCCTTATTTTGGAAGGACTGATGCTTTTCTCTTCGTTTATATAACCGATAGGGAATATGGCAGTAGCTTCTATATTTGGCGGTAAGCTAAGCGCTTTATTTAAGATATCAGGGTTGAAATTGCAGATCCAGCATGTGCCTAATCCTTGCTCTGCTGCTGCAAGACAGATATGTTCAGCCGCGATAGCTGCATCCACATCACTAAAATCTTTTCCGTCGGTAGCCGTTCGTTTCCACGAAATGGACGTGTCCTTACAGACTATAATATGCATTGGCGCACTTTTGAACCATTCTCTGTTGTACGATTCTTCTACCTTTTGTTTTAATACAGGGTCTGTTATTATATAAAACTTCCACGGTTGAAGGTTGCAGGCCGAAGGTGATAGCCTGGCACATTCAAGAATGTAGTCGATTTTTTCCCGTTCTACGATATTGGGAAGGTAAGCCCTTACTGAATAGCGGCTTTCGATAAGATTTTTTAGTTGCATTAGTGTTTCCGGTTATAAAGAATGCCGTATTCCGTAGCGGCATTCCTGTATTATAGTTCCTCTTCTATTTTATAGTCGTTTCTGTCTGATGAGTTTCGTGATACAATTTCGCCCAAGAACCCTGCAAGAAAAAGCTGAGTTCCCAATATCATCATAGTGAGAGCGATATAGAAATAAGGGGAATTTGTAACCAACGGATGGGGAACACCTTTGCTTATCGCATATAATTTGGATGCCCCTACTGCAATAGCAGCCAGCAATCCCAGAAAGAACATTACCGAACCCCATAGCCCGAAAAAGTGCATGGGCTTTCTTCCGAAAACCGACAGAAACCAAAGGGTGAGTAAATCAAGATACCCATTGACAAAGCGGCTCAATCCGAACTTACTTTTTCCATATTTACGGGCACGGTGCTGTACTTCTTTTTCCCCTATCTTGTTAAATCCTGCTATTTTGGCCAAATAAGGGACATAACGGTGCATATCGTTATATATTTCAATGTTTTTTACCACATCTTTCCGATACGATTTCAGTCCGCAGTTGAAGTCATGCAGTTTTACTCCTGAAACCTTTCTGGCAGTTGCGTTGAATAGCTTGGTCGGTATTGTTTTCGATAGAGGGTCGTAACGTTTCTTCTTCCATCCTGAAACAAGATCGAAACCTTCTTCTTTTATTTTTTTATATAGATCCGGTATTTCATCGGGGCTATCCTGAAGGTCGGCGTCCATTGTGATAATAACGTCTCCTTCTGCTCGTTTGAAGGCACAGTGCAATGCCGGCGATTTACCATAATTACGCCTGAATCGTATTGCCTTTACATTATTGTCATCCTTTTTTATATTACAGATTACATCCCATGAACGATCGGTGCTGCCGTCATCCACAAAAATAATCTCATAAGAAAAGCTATTTTCACTCATTACTCTTTTTATCCAAGCATGGAGTTCGCTAAGCGATTCTTCTTCATTCAGCAAGGGTATTACTACAGATATGTCCATATCGGCGATCAGTTCTTTTTTATACTTACAACAAAATTTAGGATAACACCTAAAAATAACCCTAGAAATATATTTTTTATAAACTCGAATACAATGTAAGTAATTTTACTTGAGTAAATCGCGACCATTGTATCTCTGGTTTGAGCATAGCTCTCTTCTGATATTAAACCTGTTTTTGGCATACTATCCACCCCTGAAATAGTTATAGATACAAGATTAGAAAAATATGCAGGATCTATGAATTTATAGTGCGCATATATGATTGCACCTTCCAAAAATGAGGCATAGAAACACATCATTATCATAAACAAGACGCAATATATGCCGCCTTTCGGTTTCTCGGTATCAGAACTTTTATATTTATAATAAAGAATATACATGAGTAAAAGTGTGATAATGTTCATCAGATAGAACAAGAATTTGAATCTATCGGATACACCTATCTCAGCAACTACCAGAAACAAGTATCTGAATACCCAAAACGCGCCGAGAATCAGACCATAATGCATGGCATATCTGTTGATTTGGGACAGGCTTCCTTCTGTATTCTGAATTTTACTCATAAGTGATACAAATGTAAGAAATTTGTTTTAAAACAAATAAGTGCAAACTTGTTGATTAGGGCAATCGCATCAAAATTTAGTAAACAGTAGTCAGTAGTCAGTAGTTAGTAGTTAGTAGTTAGTAGTTAGTAGTTAGTAGTCAGTAGTCAACAACTTGTATCTCGTATCTCGTCTACTTGTATCTTTTTAACTAAAATGTAACAAACTTCTACAGTAAACAGTAGTCAGTAGTCAACAACTTGTACCTCGTATCTTGTCTACTCGTAACTTTTTAACTAAAAAGTAACAAACTTCTACAGTTAGCAGTAGTCAGTCAACAGTCGACCTTTTCGTCATTGCGAATTCGAAGAATCGGCGGAGCCAACAGGAGTGAAGCAATCCAGAGTATTGATTATTAATGGATTGCTTCGGGTAAACCCTCGCAATGACGTGCGACAGTCATCAGTCAACAACTTGTACCTCGTATCTTGTCTACTCGTAACTTTTTAACTAAAAAGTAACAAACTTCTACAGTAAACAGTAGTCAGTAGTCAGTAGTCAGTCAACAGTCGACCTTTTCGTCATTGCGAACGGAGTGAAGCAATCCAGAGTATTGATTATTAATGGATTGCTTCGGGTAAACCCTCGCAATGACGTGCGACAGTCAACAGTCAACAACTTGTATCTCGTATCTCGTCTACTCGTATCTTTTTAACTAAAAAGTAACATTTTCCACAGTCATTTTCAAATTCGCTCATTTTCAAATTTTTTCTCCTCTACTGTCAGATCGAGAGGATGCTTTACTTTCTCTTTTAGCAAAGCGATGTCGAGAACTTGCCTTATATCATCTACATAGTGAAAAGTCAATCCTTTCAGGTATAGCGGTTTTATTTCGTCTATGTCTTTCTTGTTCTCTTTGCATAGGATAATTTCTTTGATTCCTGCGCGTTTGGCAGCCAGGATCTTCTCTCTGATACCGCCTACCGGTAATACTTTCCCACGCAGGGTAATTTCTCCTGTCATCGCCAGATTTGTCTTCACTTTTTGCTGGGTGAGCGCCGATGCCAATGATGTTACCATTGTTATACCGGCCGAAGGCCCGTCTTTCGGAATTGCTCCCTCGGGAACATGCACATGTACATTCCAGTTCTCAAATATTTTTTCATCAATGCCCAGATCCTTATGGTGAGAGTGTAGATACTCCAGCGCCAGTACAGCGGACTCTTTCATTACATCGCCCAGATTTCCTGTGAGGGTTAATTTTCCGCCTTTGCCTTTGCTTAAGGAGGTTTCGATGAATAGAATTTCTCCACCAACCGATGTCCAGGCTAGTCCGGTAACCACTCCCGCGTATTGGTTCCCTTGATACAAATCTTTTGTATATTCCACTGCGCCCAGGTATTCATGCAGGTCTTCCGGATCGATTACCTTTTTATAGTTCTCTTCGGATGCTACTTTTCGGGCGAGTTTACGCATTATTTTAGCAAGCTTTTTATCTAATTCGCGCACACCGGATTCACGGGTGTAATTTTCAACTATTTTCTCTATTGTTTTTTTCGGAATATCAATTGCATTTTCCTCCAGGCCATGATTTTCCAATTGTTTAGGGATCAAATGCCGGCGGGCTATTTCGATCTTTTCTTCAATAATATATCCGCTTACGTCGATCAATTCCATGCGATCGAGTAAAGGTTGCGAAATTGTAGAAAGATTATTGGCTGTGGCCAGAAACATTACTTTCGATAAATCGTAATCTATATTCAGATAATTGTCGTGAAATGCAGAGTTTTGTTCCGGATCGAGTACCTCGAGCAGGGCTGAAGCAGGATCGCCCTTAAAGTCGTTTCCAATTTTATCTATTTCGTCCAAAACAAATACAGGATTGGATGAACCTGCTTTGAGTATATTCTGGATTATACGTCCGGGCATAGCTCCGATGTAAGTGCGGCGATGGCCACGGATTTCCGACTCATCGTGTAATCCACCGAATGAAACACGTACATAATTCCGGTTCAGAGCCTTTGCCACAGATTTTCCCAGTGATGTTTTTCCTACTCCGGGAGGGCCATATAAGCATATTATCGGTGATTTCAGATCCCCTTTTAGCTTTAGCACGGCAAGGTGTTCTATAATACGCTCTTTGACTTTTTCCAGTCCGAAATGGTCTTGATCGAGTACCTTTTGGGCATTTTTAAGATTGAAATTATCTTTTGTATATTCACCCCAAGGTAAGTCGAGCAATGTTTCTATATAAGTGTATTGGGTAGAGTAGTCAGGTGATTGAGGATGTAAACGTTCCAGTTTACTCATTTCCTTTTCGAACGCCTCGGCTACGTCTTTACTCCATTTTTTCTTTTGAGCACGTTCCTTGAATTCCTCTAAATCTGCTTGTTGAGGATTTCCTCCAAGTTCGTCTTGTATGGTCTTTATTTGTTGTTGTAGAAAATATTCCTTTTGCTGTTGATTGAGTTCTTCCCGTGTTTTCATCTGGATATTGAGCTTCATCTCCATCATTTGATTTTCACGGTTGAGAATAACCAACAACCTGTAAGCGCGCTCCTTTTCATCGTCTATTTCGAGTAAAGCTTGCTTTTCTATTGCCGGAACGGGCAGATTTGAACAACAGTAATTTACTAAAAGAGAAGATGCGTTTTCTGATTTCAGGCGTTGTATAAATTCCTTTGGTGGTTCTCCATACATGCGAAGCATTTGTATTGTAAGATCGCGGATGGAATCAAGTAGCGCCTTATATTCCGTATCGCGTTTGGCTACAGGGACACTCTCTCTTATTTCGTAACGGCCTTTCAGGAAAGGGTCGGTTTGTGTCAATTCTGTCAGTCTGAAGCGTTTTTTTCCTTGAAAAATGACAGTGACATTGTCTTCGTCGGGCAACTCTATTACCCGTATAATTTCCCCTATGACGCCCATTGTATAAAGATCTCCAATTTCCGGCTCTTCATTTTCCGCGTCTTTTTGGCAGACAAGCGCTACGTATTTTCCTCTTTGCCGACTCACGCTTTTAATCAGTTTCAATGATTTTTTGCGTGCTACGGAGATTGGCATACTTGTGCCGGGAAATATGATTGTATTTCGGAGAGGGAGAACAGGTAGTTCTTCCTTTAGGTCTTTTTCGTTTATAGAACAGTCTCCGTCATCAAAGTCGTTGGTAATAATTGAAATAACAGGTTCGCTATTTTCCTCGAGACCGAGAAGATTCTTTTTTTTGTTAAACATATTTTATCCTTTTATTTTGTTGGATTATACTATTTGGGAGAATATAGAAAAAGTCGAATTTATAACTATATTTGCTTATATATAACAAAATCCGTGCCAGTGAATATTTTCTATTTTTGCAATTACAATTGAAACAACGAAGTTAAAGTTTTGTTGTTATATTGGAGCAAGGCTTCTTACCCTTTCTTTTGACGGAAATGAGAAAAAGTTCCTGATTCGCATTAATAATATATGAATAGACTAAAAACAGATGCCGAATCCTTACTTTAAGTTTAAGCAATTTACAATCTACCACGATCGCTGCGCAATGAAGGTGGGTACGGACGGCGTATTATTGGGCGCCTGGACGGATGTGGAAAATATAAAGAATACTCTTGATATAGGAACCGGATCGGGTTTGATAGCCCTTATGCTGGCTCAGAAAAACAGGGACATGTCGATAGATGCTATAGATATTGACAATAATGCGGTGGAACAGGCTGGAGAAAATGCAATGAGTTCACCTTTCTCTTCTCAAATCAGATGTTTTAATACTTCTTTGCAAGAGTATGCTCTAAATTGTGATCAGAAATATGATCTGATTGTATCCAATCCTCCATATTTTGAACAGTCGTTGAAATCTCCTGAAAAGAACAGATCTGCGGCGCGTCATACAGATAGCCTACCGGTAGATGAATTGATAAGACTTTCATCAAAACTTCTTACTTTCGACGGGCGATTGTCTGTAATTTATCCTTTTGAGTATAAGGACTATTTATTACAGCAAGATTATTTGTTTGTAACCCGGGTGACGAATGTTTACCCTGTGCCTGACTCTTTACCTAAAAGGGTATTGATTGAATTTTCGAAACAAAGATCTTCTTTGGAAGAAAATGATTTGCTGATTGAAAAGAAAAGGCATGTTTATTCAGACGAATTTGTCAGTTTAGCAAAGGACTATTATTTGAAATTATAATTATAAAAATGAAAGAAAATTCTATCATTCGTATTAAACAAAAATAAATAATGCCAATCAGCAGTTAAAGTTATTACCGTAGTGTAAAAACGTTCGATTATTTTCATCCTTTTCTTCTGCGCGCAATCACAGATTGCTTATATTCTCAACATATGCTTATTACTGCCGCGCCCTATCGGGCTTGCCCTTACTTTTGGCATTGCCCAAAAGTAAGCAAAAAGCTAGCGCTTCGTCCCTCGGCGACCCACAACCGGTTTGCCGGCTGAAAGGGACGAACGGGCTATCGCCCCGTCCCTTTCTACGCCGCCTGCACCGTGTGGGTTCCCCCGCCTGCGGGACTAATGCGCGGGAGGCTGACGCACGACAAGCGGCTGCCTTGTCAGGCTTTAGCTGCGCCGTTAGCTTCAAGTACGGGGTACCCATAGGACGAAAAAGGCGTTAAAAACAAAAACGTGTCTGAGCTTATCTAATGATTCGTATACTACAAATCCCGGAGCGAGTTTTTTTGTTTAGCCTTTAAGTCCGTTATGGGTCGGACGTTGAAGCGGGGCGCAAAAGCGTTTTTGGTTCCTTTTGCGGCTTTGGGCAAAAGGAACGCAAGCAATCTGTGATTGCGCGCAGCATAAAATAATAGAACGATAAAATACGTCGTTAATTTTTATTGGTTATTTATAATGTAAAAAAGGTAAAAAGAATTGCCTTTTTGATATTGTTAATTTTTTCTTGATGTAGTATTTTTTATCTTTGTAAAGATTGAAAATAGAAATAAACCTACGAATAGTTGGATATGATATTGTCTTCTCTTTTGACCCCTATAAATATAACTCTTGCTATTTTATTAACAGCCTCTTTTTTCTTTATGCGAGGAAAAGTACGTGCTGATTTAGTAGCCGTGTGCGCCTTATTGGCATTAACGTTATTTAATATTCTAACGCCAACGGAGGCTTTGGCCGGTTTTTCAAATTCGGTAGTGATAATGATGATCGGGCTATTTGTGGTAGGAGCCGGAATATTTCGTACAGGTTTGGCGAAAATGATAAGTAGTAAGATATTGCAGACGGCCGGTAGTAGCGAAAATAAGCTATTTATAGTGGTTATGCTTGCAACAGCTTCTATAGGAGCTTTCGTTAGTAATACCGGAACAGTAGCGGTGATGATGCCTATTATTGTCAGCATGGCAGCAAGCGCCAATATTAGTCCTCGCCGCTATCTTATGCCTTTGGCATTTGCCGGTAGCATGGGGATGTTTACCTTGATTAGTACACCCCCCAATCTGGTAATCCAGAATGCATTGATGGATGCCGGATATGAAGCCCTTTCTTTCTTTTCTTTTGCACCTATTGGTTTTACTGCTTTATCTGTGGGAATTATTGTACTTTTCTTTTTAAGTAAATTACTTATTTCCAAAAATGATAATTCTGCGAATAAGAAAAGAGGGAAGTCATTGAAAGAATTGTCCGAAGAATATAATTTATCCAGACAGTCATATAAAGTAGATGTTGAGAGCAAATCGCCCTTGATTGGAAAAACACTTGCTGAACTGAGAATTGCTTCGAATTACGATGTGAGTATAAGTAAGATTGTCAGGCGGAATGGTAATTCCAGATTTCGAAAGACTTTTATAGAGGAAGTCGCGGGACCAAAATCCATTATACAGAAAGACGACGCTCTTTATTGTCATGGGGAAAAGGAGGATATAGAACGTTTTGTATCGGAAAATAAGCTGACCTTGGAAAAAAGTGACAGGGATTTCTCCGATTTTCAGGATTCCGGACTGGCAGAGGTATTTATTATGCCTAATTCGAGACTGATTAACAGAACTATTTCAGAAATACGTTTCCGGGAAGAGTATAATGTGAATGTATTGGGACTTCAGCGCCAGAATGAATATAAGATGTTGGATATCAAGAATACCAAATTGCATTCGGGTGATGCCTTGTTGATACAGGGAACATGGAAAGATCTTGCCAATCTGGACGACAGGCAGGATGATCTTGTACTTGTAGGCCAACCCTTGAAAGAAGCTGCAAAAGTAACGTTGGATCAAAAGGCGCCTATTGCTGCGATTATTATGGTATTGATGGTACTGGCAATGGTTTTTGAGATTGTGCCTTCCGTTATTGCTATTATGCTTGCTGCCGTTCTGATGGTAGCTACCGGGTGTTTACGAAATGTAGAGGAGGCTTACGATAGTATTAACTGGGAGAGTGTTGTTCTTATAGGCGCTATGTTGCCGATGGCTACTGCTTTCCAAAATACAGGAGTAGACACATTAATATCAGGAGGCTTAGTGAGCGAACTGGGCAATATGGGGCCGTATGCGTTATTAGCGGGTATATACTTCTGTACATCGCTTCTTACAATGTTTATCAGTAATACTGCCACTGCGGTATTGTTTGCACCTATTGCAATGAAGGCTGCAATAGGGATGGGAGTAAGTCCGTATCCATTTTTGTTTGCCGTGGCTGTTGCTGCCAGTATGTGTTTTGCATCGCCATTTTCGACTCCTCCTAACGCATTAGTGATGAGTGCGGGACGATATAGTTTTATGGATTATGTGAAAGTAGGGCTACCACTACAGGTTGTTATGGGTATTGTAATGATATTAGTGCTGCCTTTGTTGTTCCCGTTTTAAATTGTGATCTTCTCTTCTAACAGTCGTGTAATTTGTTGTAGGTAGAGGGCATCTGTTTCGTCAAAATGGTTCAAATGTTCGCTGTCGATGTCTAATACTGCAATAACATCATTCTTTTGGCTGAAGAGAGGGATCACTATCTCCGATTGAGATGCGGCATCGCATGCGATATGTCCGGGGAATTGATTCACGTCTTCTACAATGACAGTCCGTTTTTCTTTCCAGGCTGTGCCGCATACGCCTTTTCCGTACTTGATACGCGTGCATGCTATTGTTCCCTGAAAAGGTCCTAGTACAAGCTCATCTTTTTTCACAATGTAAAACCCTGTCCAAAAGAAATTAAAAGCTTGCTTCAAGGCGGCAGAAATATTTGCATAGTTTGCAATCATATCATCTTCTCCCTCCAGCAAACCTTTAAGTTGGGGTAGGAGGGAGATGTAGGTTTCTTCCTTGGAGGAAGAGGGTTGTATGTGAAGGGTGTGGGACATGATATGAAAAAATAAAAAGCTGTATTTCTATTTCCATACAGCTTTATTTATTGTTATTTATTGTTATTTATATATACCGCAAAAATCTAACTCAATCTTTCCTTCTAATTTCTTCATATTAAGAAATTCTTTATGACGAACTAGCCAGACTACAATATCTGCTTGCTTATATACATCCAAATAAGGTGCCAGACTAAACGTTTTATGGTTTTTAACATTTGGCTCCACAACTAATACTTCAGCTCGGGCTTCAGATATAATACGAGAGGTTATATATTTTGCTGGCGACTCCCTTAAATCATCAATATCCGGTTTAAATGCTAATCCCATACAAGCAACAACAGGTTCTCTCTCATTTTCAATTTCAAACCGATGACATGCCTCTATAACTTTATTAGCACACCAATCGGCTTTATAATCATTTGTTTCCCGTGCTCTTTTAATTATATTAGCTTGCTCCGGATAATCAGAAACAATAAACCATGGGTCTACGGCAATACAATGCCCACCAACGCCACTACCTGGTTGCAATATATTAACCCGGGGATGCTTATTTGCTAATTCTATTAACTCCCATACATTAATACCTGCTTTATCACAGATCATTGACAGTTCATTAGCAAAGGCAATTTGTACATCACGTGAAGAATTCTCTGTTAATTTACACATTTCGGCTGTACGCGCATTTGTTTTATGAAGGGTTCCCTTTACAAACATTGAATAGAATTCGATAGCTTTTTCTGATGATTCGGTATTAATTCCACCAATAACACGATCATTATTTTCTAACTCATATATTACATTACCTGGTAATACTCTTTCCGGACAATATGCAACGTAAATTTTATCTTCTAACTCCGGACGCTCTTTAAATATTATAGTAGCCATTTTTTCCGTAGTCATTACAGGGGACGTTGATTCTATAATAAATAAGCTGCCCTCTTTAAGAAACGGGATAACTGTACGCGTTGCACTTTCTACGTATGCAATATCAGCTCTGTGGTTTTGCTTAAATGGAGTAGGTACTACAATCAAAAAAACATCAGCTTCTTCTGGTTGTAAAGCTGCTCGGAAATGTCCTTTTTCAACAACAGTTTTCACTACTTTGTCTAATTCAGGTTCAACTATATGAATCTTACCTTGATTTATTGTTTCAACAACACTCGGATTTATATCTACACCTAGCACATTAATCCCTTTACTGGCCGCGATTGCAGCTGTTGGGAGTCCGATGTACCCCAATCCCATGAAAACCGCTTTCATACTTATTTTTGTTTTATAATATTTATTATTCTTTTCACAGCACTGCCATCCCCATAAGGATTATGCCTCTTTTGCATTGTATTGTAATATTCCTTATTATTAAGTAAAAGTCTTGTTTCTTCTACTATTTTATCTTTGTCTGTACCTACTAATTTTACGGTACCTGCTTCTACTGCTTCCGGGCGTTCCGTTGTGTTTCGCATAACCAAAACCGGTTTACCTAAGCTTGGGGCTTCTTCTTGAACACCTCCGCTATCAGTCAGTATTAGATGTGATTTTTCCATTAACCAAACAAATGCAGGATATGCCAATGGAGCAATAAGTTTTATATTTGGATGGTTACTCAAAAGTGAATTAACAGGATCGGAAACATTTGGATTTAGATGTACAGGATATATAATTTGTACACTATTATCTTTAGCAATTTCTAATATTGCATTACAGATATTTATGAAGCCGTTACCGAAATTTTCCCTCCTGTGACCTGTCACAAGAACTATACGCTTAGAAAAATCTATATTATTCTGTAGTCCTAAAATTTCTTCATCTGAATAAGATTGTAATTTGTCCGTTGCATATAGTAACGCATCTATAACAGTATTACCTGTAACATATACATCCCCTATAATACCTTCAGAAGCTAAATTATCTTTTGCCGCTTCAGTTGGAGAAAAATGAATATCAGTTAGTCGTCCTGTTATTTGTCTGTTCATTTCTTCAGGGAAAGGTGCATATTTATTATAAGTACGTAAGCCTGCCTCTACATGGCAAACTTTTGCTCCTGCATAGTATGCGGCTAAAGCAGCAGCAGTAGACGTAGTAGTATCACCATGTACTAAAACGTATTCGGGCTTAAATTCTTCTAAAATCGGTTTAAGACCTGTAACAACATCAGCAGTTAATTGATAGAGATTTTGTCCCGGCCTCATAAGATTCATATCATAATCAGGCTTTATTTCAAAAAATTGTAAAACCTGATCTAACATTTGTCTATGCTGAGCTGTTACGCATACTTTCACTTCAAAATCTTCTGTGTAATTTTGAAATCCTTTCACAAGAGGGGCCATTTTAATGGCTTCCGGTCTAGTACCGAAAATAAGAAGGAGTTTTTTCATATTTGTGCTATTTGAATAATTGATTTAACCATTTCCTTATTGATATTTTCTCTAGTAAACTTTTTAATAAACTCTTCCCTGTATTCTGTTTGATATTTATATTTTTGAAGTAATACTGCCATAGTTTTATAATCACAGGGTTCAAACATTATAGTATTACTTAAATATTTAGTTATAAAGTTATGGAAAAAGCCTGAAACTCCAGCAATTATAGGTTTGTTTGTTGCGCCAAGTTCAAATACTTTTGAGGGTATAACTTTTTCAAAAGCAGGGTGATTCTCCAGATGAATAAATAAAAAGTCACTTTCTTGGTAAAGCTTGATTAGCTCATCTCTCTTGACAGGTACTTTTATTTCAACATTTGTTAAATTATTTTTTTTGATTTCATCAAATAATAATTGTTTTATGCCACCATCTCCTACTATAATAAATTTGTAGTTTTCTCCTACTAATTTAGCTACAGGGGGAATTATTTTATGTAAAGCTTGACATTTTCCAATATTTCCAGCATAAAGAATCGTTTTATATTGGTTATTTTTACTTGTATAATTCCGAAACTCTTTGAGAAATACATCATCAATTCCGTTTGTATATGTCGAATAGGATTGACATTTGAATTTTTTAAAATAAGGAGCAAAACCTTCAGAAATGAGATTAATATGAGATGCGTAGTTAAAGGTTTTTCTTTCAACAAACTTTAAACAAGGCGTAATAAATTTTCTTAATAATGAGTTTTCTAGGGCATTGTCTAATGACTCTACAAATATGTCCCTAATATCGAGATATAAGGGACATTTTTGCTTTCTTGCAATTATTTGTCCCAGATAAGCAGTAAATAACTTGCTTGAAGAGGCATAAACCAAATCATATTTTTGTTTTTTCGCAATTTTTTTTACTTCACAAAAATAAGCTCTGAATGAATTAATCTGATCTAGAAATCCATTTTTATGTGAAGGTATTTGTATCCTATATATGTTAATGTTTTCCTTTTTTTCAAAAAGGGGAGCTTCTATTTTATATGTACTATAGCGATTTGGTAAAGTTGTTATTAGATCGATAGTACTATTGTCTCCTATTTGCACTGCTAATTCTTTAGCAAGAGATGTATTTCTAAACGAACCTGCACTTAAATCCGGTTCAAAAAAATATGATAAATATAATATTCTCATTAGTTTAAAATAATCGTTGTTTTTAAATAATCATAAAATGAAACTTTTACAACTTTTCCTGTATTATATACGTTAAAACGTTCGGCAAAATTGTAATCGATAAGAGATATACTTATAGAATTTTCGAAATTAAGTTTAATCGAATTATCCAGAAACAAACTACTTCGATCTTTTAATTCAACATGCACTTTAGGATGAAAATGAAAATAAGCCTCAGCAATATATTCTTTTCGACTACTATTTACTAGAGAATCAGATATACATACACTATTTTCTTCAAATATAAATTCCCTTCGGTGAATTATGCTAAAGTATTTTTGATATCCATCATGAAATGCAGTCAAAATATTTTCAAGATCCTTTTCAATATATACATTAGCCCTGTTTCCTACCCGAAAGCCAGCCCATACTTCGGATTGATTTTTATTGTTTACAACAACTGTATTGTGAGCTTTTGTAGAACGTTCATAATTTCTGGAACTTCCTATCTGATAAGTTGATGTTCCTACTTCGACAAAAATAGGTTTTTTCTTATAATGTAATATAAAAGACAATGCATCGGCATGTGCATGACCAGGTTGATATGGTGCTCCTATTTTACCAATGTCTACTATTGATTGATAGTTTTTATAGCTAAATTTCCTATACCCTGATTCATTTAGAGCAGTTTTTGTTACAGGCATAAGATTTAAATTCTTTGCGAAATGATATATTTGTTCATTAGAATATGTAATATGATCAGCACTATCATTAAAATGAGGAATATTGTATTCCCACAGAGAGATCGAATACAACCAATTGATCATTTTAATAGCTTTTGACTTTATAAAATTGAGAAAATCTGTATCTAAATTTGTAGTATTACTATACCAATCTATTAATTCAATCAACCTAAATAATATAATTTTATGGTACATTGGTGAAAGTTCAAAATGAGCTCCATCATGAAGGATTTGCTCTTTAACTTCTTCTTGTAGAATATTTTTCCCTTTTTTTTGCCATTGAGGATTATTAAATGCATATCCTCCCATAAATATAGCGAATGCATTTTCAAGTAAATGATTCCCTAATATTTGATATTCGAGATTATCATATAAGAAATTTAACTGAGCATAATATGAATCAATTAATTGTTGATTTATTTTTCTTCCCGAATCAGAGAAGAACCTTATTCCATTTATAACTCTTAATGCTATTGGATAAGATTCTAAATTCGTTTTATTATCAGCCAACCATATGTTATAATCTTTTATTAAATCAATTTTAATCTCATCTGATATGTTTTCTTGAAATAAAAAGTCGAAATATTGTAGATTATAATACCATAATTTACCATAACCTGAAAAATTCCAATCAATTTCTTTTTCAAATTTTTTCTCTAGATTTAAAAAGGTAAAATGATTTCTATCTAATATAATTTCTTTCGATATAATTTCATTTTTGAAATAAAGTCTATTAAAAGATATACATTCTTTAGGCAAATAGTTATTAAAAGCCTTCTTTCTTTTTAGTTTATAATAAACCTGATAAAATAATTGAATTTTTTTCAAATATTTTACAGTATGAAGAATTAATATAAATTTACTAACCATTCAGCTTATTCAATATTTATCCACTGGCCTGTTTTTAGGCTTTTAATAGCAGCAAATGACGTTTTTGTTGTATTTATTATTTCTTCAAAAGAAATAAGAGGGCTACCTCCCATCTCCAAAAATTTGTTTAAAAGACTAAATTGAGTACTATGTCCTTTATCCATTCGTTTACTCATTTTTGAGAATCCTTTAACACCATAACCTGTGAGTTTTCTCCAATTATCAAGAACTAATACTTTTCCTTGTGAATATGCTTCGATTCGTTCTTTAGCATAGGCTTTACTTCCATTGGCAAAGTAGTTTATAACAGCATTGGATCCATCTTCATATTTTAATAATATTGACGCATTATCTGTATTTTCTTCTGGATTAGTTCCCATGGAATTCATACATACAGCAATTACCTTCGACCCAGTTAAATAAGTACACAAATCAATATAATGGCATGCTTCACCTATTATACGTCCTCCTCCAATTTCTATATCATGTACCCAATTCCCATTAGGTATAGCTCCGGCATTCATTGTTGCTACAATATTTTTAGTTCCGGTTCCTAGTTGTTGTTTCATTTTGCTTGATAAAGGAGAGAATCGTCTGTTGAATCCAACCATAACTGAATATTTACCTTTTAAATCTTCATAGGTGCGGATAATCTCCTGAAGTTGTTCTTCATTTAATGCCAAAGGTTTCTCCACAAATACATGTTTTTTTGATTCAAGAGTTTCTTGTACCATTTTTGCATGCAAGTTGTGTCGAGTTGTAATTATCACTAATCCAACATCTTCATCTTTTAATATTTCTTTATAGTCAGATGTTGCAAAAGCGATACTACCTTTTTTTGCTAGTATTTTTGAGCTTAGGCCACCTGCGCTTGCTATATATTTTACAGGAGCATTGATTTCTTTCAGACAAGGTATTATTGTAGATGATGTAAAATTACCGGCACCGATAATTCCAAAAGCTTTTCCCAATTTATCAAATGTTGCATTCTTTACAACTTTTATAACAGATGTTTTGCTATTCTCATTTGGAAATTTAATAATTGAAGCTATACTTCCAGCCTTTCGCATATTATCATATATCTCAAAATAATTTGCTAAAGGGACCTGTTCAGTGATTAAATCTTGAACTTGGATATTCTTACTTGAAATAGCATTTAACACCGCTTCAAAATTTCTTTTTTCAGTCCAACGAACATATCCTATCGGATAGTCATTCCCTTTTTGTTCATATTCTTCGTCATAACGTCCAGGTCCGTATGAACATGAAACTTGAAAGGTTAATTCCTTTTCATAAAAATCCGAACGCACTATGTCCAACCCTATAACACCTATTAATATAATACGCCCTCTCTTTCTACTCATCTGAGCAGCTTCATGAATTGTTTCATTCGATTTTGTGGAAGCTGTTATTATTATGCCATCGGCGCCAATATCATTGGTAAATTCTTTGACAAATTCTACCGGGTTAGTGCCTTTTGACGGATTTACGGTAATAACACCTTTCAATGCGGCTAAATCAAGTTTTTGTTGATCAAAATCAATTCCGATGACGCGACAACCGTTAGCCATCAATAATTGCGCTGTCATTAATCCTACCAATCCTAGGCCAACTACAACTATCGTTTCGCCTAATTGAGGATTACACAATCTAATACCTTGTAATCCAATAGAACCAATAACGGTGAATGCGGCTTCTTCATCAGATACATTATTTGGTATTTTTGCGACCAGATTCTCTGGTATACATACATACTCTGCATGATTTCCATTTGAAGCCACTCTATCTCCTATTTTGAAACCTGCAACACCCTTCCCTACTTCTATGACTGTTCCGACATTGCAATATCCGAGGGGCAGGGGTTGTCCTAATTTATTAAATACAGCTTCCAATGTAGGCATCAAACCATCTGTCTTGATCTTATTCAGTACGTCTTTTACCCTATCAGGTTCGAGACGGGCTTTTGATAGTAAATTTGCTTTTCCAAATTCGACAAGCATACGTTCTGTGCCTAAAGAGACAAGTGTACAAGTTGTTTTTATCAGTACACAGCCAGCCTTCACTTGTGGTGCCGGTACTTCTTCTAATAGGGTTTCGCCGGTTTTAAGATCCTGTATTATTTGTTTCATTAGTTCTTATATTTTTATTTTTATTTTTCCAGCCTTTGTTTTTATTGGAGATTCTCTGATTTCAAAATCAGCCTCAACATCCAAATTAGATAAATCCATCGCGGATATAAGCTCCTCTTTTGAATAATTATTTTTAGTTGATATATGGAATAAAATTAGGCCATCTGTTTCTTGACTTACCTGAATATAATCTACCATACCAAATATTTTATGGTGGCGGCCAAACACTAATGCCGTTAATGAAATTTCTTTTCCTTTTTTATCCCGGATAAAATCTCCACTTCGCCCTTGTGATATAGAAAAATATTCTACTGATCTATCGTAACATTTCTGATATTCAATTAAATCGCTGGTATTATAGCGGATCAAAGGCATATTATAATTATGAAAAGATGTACCAATCAACTGACCTTCTATATTTTCCGTATATCCATAAGTCAAGAAGGGTTTATAGCGGTTTTCTTTATTTTCATCATAGGCTAATATACACATTTCGCTATGACCATACCAAGATATATAATCTAGCTTCCATTCTTCTGTAATATATTTACTCATATAATCTACAGGGTATTCGGAACCGAGAAAACAACATTGTAGGTTTTTCTTTATTATATCTTTTTCTTCTAAATTACAAAACTCATCCACTTCTTTTAAAAAACCATATACTGCAGATGGATAACCATGTAAAAACTTTATTTTATGTTTTCTGAATAACTCTATCAATTCTCTTTTATATGAATCTACGCTCTTATATGTATTTACGATGAACTCATTATATACCGAATTATAAGCAAAAGAACGATCTCCCAGATTTCTTCCTCTTAAAGTAAGTTTTATATCTGTTGTTCTGTATCCTTTTAGCTTCCATATATAGTGCATATGCGCCCATTCCCGAGCAAAAGCATTTTTATCTACATAAAACTGAAATGGTTCGCCACTCGTTCCTCCTGTATTTAAAAGCATGCCTTTCTTAAATTGGTTAAGGCTATTTCTTATATCGTTTTTTTCAATAATAGGAATTCGGGAAATATCTTCTAATGAATTTATCTCCAAATCAAAAACTCCAGCCTCTTTGTACAATTTTTGGTAAAACAAATAATTTTCTTTGGCGTAATTAAATATTCTTTTGAAATTAGATATAATATAAGCTGTTTTTTGATCATCTGACCATTGATTTGACTCTTGGATCAAATTTTCATATATTTTATAATCTTTCCCTAATCGAAATGAGAATGGAATATACGACATAGCTGCTCCTACTGGATATGGCATATGTTCGATAAGGGATTTTAGAAAGAGCTTATTCATACTATCATTATCCAAAATTAAACAATTAACTTTTTATATAAATTAACTAAAAATGAAGAACCATCATATTTTGAGTCGCTATTTGAACTAGACTTATTATCATTCAATACCTTAATGAATTCATCTTTATTATTAAACTTATAAGTGATTACTTCTTTAGGCCTACTAACAACATCTGAGCAAATTACCTTCTTACCTAAATACAATGCTTCCTTTATCGAAAGAGAATCTCCATCTGTAGTGGTAGCCCTTATCATTATATCTACCTCTTTTAATAATTCAAAATAAGAATGAGGTTGAGATATAAAATAAACGTTTGATGGTATAACACATTTCGATTGAATATATGATTTATAGTTACCAGATGGATCAGATATTAATAAACACCTCTCCTTATCATATTTGAAAATATCTATTAAAAAGGAGATACCATAAACCTCTTGCTTTTTCTTATCAAATATCAAATCAAATGCGTTAGTTGAGCATATTGTTGCATATTTATCACGTAACATATCAAGTAATGAATAGATATCATCAGATAGTTCTTGGATTTTAATTGGTGGAATAAATGACGATATTATCATTGAATTAGTGTTCCATTTTTTAGCAACCAAGAGGCTTTGTTCATTCAAAACAATCGGATAATTAGCAAAAAGAATTGATAAATAGTTAAACAATTTATCAATTCTTTTAAAATTCTTGATATTTCCATGATATGAAATAATAATTTTTTTTAATGTAAAAAAACAGATAATAGATAGAAAAAATCTAACTTTAGGATTACTTACATGCAAATGAATAACTTTATGAGTTATTATAGACTTAAATAGGGTTTTATATTCTTTTTTTATCGACACAAATGAATATGGGAATTCTATTTGTGCCAATATATCTAATAATCTTGATACATGTATTGTAATACCTCCTATAGGAGGTGGAATAGAACCAATAATTAGTATTTTTGTTTTCTTAACATTCATCTTATTTAATAAATAATTATTCATTTTTTAACGATAGATTGTATCTGTAATAAAAACAGAATATAATATTCTTAAATATTTAAGTACTTCAGTGATTGCTGCTCAAAATCAAAATACTTGTGGTAAATAGGGAGAGTATTCGCTATTTTTCTATTCAAAAAAGAATACTTATCAACTAGAAGAGAATTATCGAGAACGATCCCTAAATTATTTTTTATTACCAATTCAGAAAAATGAGGAATTGAATCTGTCATAATAAGATTTATTCCACAAGAAAGATATTCTGCAAATTTTATAGGTGAAGCAACTCTGTTTGTCGGATGATCTTTTCTTATCAAAAAACCATATTCAAAAAGAGATAATACATCTGACAATAGGCTTCTATCTTTTATCTGATAAATTTGCAAATTGTCAATTTTCTCAAGTATCTTCAATACCTTCTCTTTTGCAACTTGCTCATCTGGTGTAATAATATGAAATGTTGCATCAGGAATAAACTCCTGAATTTGACGGAATATAATAAGTATTTCGTCAAAACATTGCCATGCTGATAATCCTCCAATATACACAAATGAATTCCTGATTTTTTTTATATTGGGATTGTATCTAAGTTCAGAAATACAAGGGATAACAATATAGTTCTCAAAATTAAGATTATATTTTTCTTCATAGAAAACCTTCATTGTATCTGATACAAAAATATATTTATCTGCAAATTTCAACGCATATTTTTCAAATAAGCTCAATAATATGAAACGAAATCTATTATTATGCCTCATATAACTTTCTTCTGGCAGAATGCCTTGAACCCAAAAAATTATTTTCTTTCGCAAAAATATTTTTAACAAAATAGATTCCCATACACTTAGTATATCAGGTGTCCATATTAATGGAACGTCTTTATTATTTTTTGAAGCAATTTTCAATAAAGAAAGAGCATTGGTATATTTAAAAATAGAACTCTTCGGATATTGCGTTTTAATAAAATCTAAAGATTCATCATTCTTCGTATAAAATACAGGAATAAGACCTATACTTTTCATTAAATTAATATGTACTTTTAATGCATTCCAGACAGCAAAGTTTATTGGCGATTTTGAATATTTAATATTTACAATTATAAGAATCTTCTTCATAATCAGGATATTTATGGGACATCAATTCATATTTATTAATAACTCATATATTTTGAGCGAATAACCATTACAACCATGTAGCCCAAATGAATATCTAACAAAAACTCATACGCACCTTTTGAACTACCGATAAATCCAGGCGATTCCACTAATCCTCTAATAAGGACAAAGACTAATGGTACATAAATACAAATTCTATCAAACTTATTATTAATTCTACCTACCAATGTCCAATTATAACCGACAAAAACGATATAAATTATAAAGGAAAGTATGCCATAGAAAAGTAGCCAGTTTAATAACATTTGATGGCATCCCCCTGCAGATATATCTAGGGCATTATCACTATAATCAATACCTAATGATGCAGCAAACTTAGAAGAAAATATATACATATCATCATAAAAACTCTCATGAGATATTCCAAATAATATATTATTAGAAATATGGCTAATAGATTTTACCCATAGAATAGATCGACCTGTAGTATATTTATTCAATTCTTCCAAATTCCAAATTCCCAAGACAATAACAATTCCAATAACAATAAAATAAGTAAAATACATTTTCTTTACTGATATAGCGTGTGTCTTTTTTTTCCAAAATAAATAAAATAAAATTGTTCCGATAAAGGACAATACTAATGTAAAAATTAAGGAATATAAGAGACATAGGAAAATAGCTATTATAATAGCTATTTTATATATAAGATTTAATTTCAAAATATATTTAAAAGACATAAAAAAAGTGAGAACAATAAGAGCAGGATATACTATACTGTAATCTGATCCAAGCATAGCCTCACGTCCCCTTTTTATATAGATAAAATCTTCAATGCTACCTGAAAAATATGAGAAATCAATAGAAAATGTAGAAAAATAAATAAAAAAGTGTAGCAAATTGAATATGAAAAGAAGGAGTATCATTCTTTGATATGTAGCCTCTTTCACATTTGATATTATTTTGATAAGACTCCAAATATATAAAAAATGTATAGTATATATTATAATTAATTCTATAATTGAAGGAAAATCAAATCCATTAATGATAGTTGGTAATAACATTGATAACCATAGGAAAAAAAGCAATCTTATATAGGTTCTAATTTCACTAAATTGGGTAAGCCTTAAATTATTTTTAACAATAAAAAAAGATATACTTATAGTTATAATCTGTATTATTCTAAATAATATTGAATGAAAACTTAAACTGCAAGCTAAAGTCGAAAGAAGCAACAGATTCAGACCCAAAAGAAGCTGGCATAATCTTGAGTTAACCCCCTTATTATAGTTTTTTATTTTAACAATATCTCCCATCTATATACTTCATTTATATTTCAATAGTTTCCTTAAATAGAATATTTGTAAAACAACAAAAAAAGAATAACTTATTAAAATTGCCAACGCTAAACCTGATGCGCCCCATCCTTTTGAAAGAAAAACATAAGTTAATATAATTACAGACAACGCCCATATCAAATTAAAACTCAATCCGATCCACATTTTTGCTTTACTTGCTATTGCTTGACCTACAACTGTGGTTAGCGTTGTGAAAATAGTAGAAGCAGCAAGTAATATTAATGGAATTGTATTTGTATATTGCTCTCCATATGTAGATAATATATACTTTGCAAAAAAAGATATAATTATAGCAAGGAAAAGAGCTATAAGAAAATTAATAATAAGATTAGCTTTTAATATCTTAACATATTTATCATAGGCTCTTCCCCCATCTAAATTAGAGAGCATGGGTAAAACAATTCTGGATAATGCTGCCGGAATAAATAGAATTATACCTCTCCATTGGTCTGCGACATCGAAATCAGCTGAGATATGAAAACCGCTAGTTTTTACTAGCAAAGTCCTTATATACCAAAATACGGGGACAACCAATATCGAAGATAGTGCCGCAGGAACACTAAATTTCCATAGAACCGAAAAGTCCGAATTTGTTAGTCGAGAAAGACTATAGCTAATATTAAATTGTTTTAAGTTTTTTCTAATAGATATAAAGTTTAATAAATATAATATTCCAAAACTGATTCCCGATCCGAATATCGCTCCTCTGACTCCCTCATAATATGCGCCTACACATAAAAGAGTACCTTCAAAGATTCCTGCTATTAAGGTATTTATTGCAATAGATTTAAAATTTTCAAATCCTGCAAGAGTTCCTGCTTGAGCCCCATTAATTGAACTAAATAATAATAATAGCCCTCCATATCGAATCTCTGTGATAAGATTTGGGGCGTTTAATAAATTATTTGCTATATAAGGGGCTAGAATGACTACTATAATTAGCATAAAGAAACCAAGGACTAATGCGAATGCGTTAGAAAGTATATAAATACTTCCAGCTTTATCGGGATCACTTTCTCTATATTGGGATATATACTTTGTAGCGGTTAACCCTAATCCCATTGAGGCAAATATTACAAAAGTGTTAATGGTTGATCTAATAATGCCGAGTTCACCATATTCTTCTTTTCCCAATATACGAGCTACGATAATTCCTGCAATCAGAATTATAAATTTAGCGCTAGCAGTACCAACAAAAGACCAAAATACACCTTTTATAAGCCTTCTCGCAATAGATGAGTTTTTTATCTTGTGTAGCATTGTATATTGTTGCGTTTGAAATGCAAATAATTAGACTCTCAGAGAAAAATACTATTTCCCTTCTCCATACCCATACGTATATCCATATCCATAACGTCCATGACGGCCTTTATTTTTTGTCATTTCCACCCCGTTAATCACAAGATACATATTTGGAAGTTTGTTATCTCGATGTACTTCATTTACGAATGTGATAGCATTTTTCGGTGTTACATTTTCCCTTGTTACATACACTGTTGTATTTGCATATGAACTAATAAGGAATGTATCCGAAACAACCCCTATAGGAGCAGAGTCTATTATTATTATATCATATAAAGTCCTTGCTTCATCAATAAGTTTTTTTAACAACGGCTTCATTAGTAGTTCGTTTGGATTCGGAGGAATTACCCCGGCCTGTAATATGTCCAGATTTGGGAAATTTTTGGTTTGATGCAACATAGTCTTCCAATCCTGCACACTGCCTGATAAATACGATGTTAATCCGGTACTTTTAGGAAAATTCATATCTACCGCAAGCTTCGGATTTCGAATATCCATACCGAGTAGTAATATTTTCTTGTCGGATAAAGCAAAGGATGCAGCAAGGTTGATACTTACAAATGTTTTCCCTTCCCCGGGAATGGTAGAAGTTACTAATATTATTTTCTTTTCGGGTTCATCCAGCACAAATTGGACATTATTTCTTAATGTTCTGAATAGTTCTACGATCGGAGTTGTTCTATTGTCTCTAACAACAATGGTTTCGGCCTCCTCTTTTTTCATTATCTCTCCGATGACAGTAATGCTTGAGAGTTTTTCTAATTCTTCCCGGCTGGTAATATTTAATTGGAGAAGGTCTTTTATGTATATAACGATAATAGGAACTATTATTCCAATCAAGAAAGCAGTTAAGAAAATTATATTTTTCTTGGGAGATACGGGGTAATCAGGAATAACAGGATCAGTAATAACTTTTGCCTTATCCGAGGTTGAAGCCATCGTTATACTGGTTTCTTCCCGAACTTGCATAAGGTATAAATACAGGGCCTGTTTTACCTGCTGTTGGCGTGTTACCTCCAGTAGGCCTCGTTCTTGAGTCGGTACAGATTTTATTTTGGATGATATTTGATTAGCTTGTTTCTCAGACTCGGATTTTGAAATCCCCAAAGCATTTTTCACGTTGTTAATAGCCGCTAGTATACTCTGCCGGGTACTTATTAGTTCGGCTAAAGCCCGTTCTCTTGCCGGATTGTTTTCGCTTGCGCTCCTTTCCAGCCTTTGATAGACTAATAGAGATTCATTGTATTTTGTTATAACTTCAGCTAGTCCGAGGTCGGTTATTCCTAATGTCGGAATTAACTTGTAGTCGTTGTTGGGTTTATGCACAAAATTTTCGATGAGTTCTACTGTTTTTAACTGAGTCACTGTCTCAATACGTTTTTGTTCGACGGTGGCAGTTTGTTCTACAAACATTTTCGCTTCGGTACTTAGATCTGTTATTCCTTGCTCTTTTTTAAAGTTAACAACTTGATCTTCAATTCCACTTAATTCAACGGAAATACTGTCTAATCGTTCATTTATAAAATTAGATGTATTTACAGCCATTTCATTGTTTTCTTGAACGTTGTTTGCATTATATATTTTCGCAACTTCGTTCAATATATCAATTCCTTTAGATACATTCAATACATCTAAACTTATTGCTAATACAGATGAACTTTTAGTTGTAGAGCGTACTTGTATTTGTTCCGCCAAATCGTAAGCAACACGTTGGGCATTGTTTATTTGTACATAATACGTTTCATTTAACTTTTCTTTATTCGCTTCGGGACGTTGAGTAATATACAGCCTGCCTAGCTCGGAGGGTAGGTTTATAAAGCCAGGCAACTTCTCCAATTTTCCTTCTATCGTTACTTCTTCTTTTTTTATAATATATTTTCCTTCTATGGCTATACCTTTTTCTCCTAAATTATTTATAGAAAATTTAATATAACCGTTTAGATCATCGGGTTTAATATCTTCCAGCCTTACATAATAAGGGCAATTCTTATATGTTTCGGTATCACGGAATATTCCACTTTCAAAATAAGAAGTCTGAAGCTCAAGGGCTAATACTATCTGCTTCATAAGATTTGGGGAAGAGAATACGGCAATTTCATTATCGATGTTGTTCGTTGTACTCAATAATCCTAATTCCTCTAAACTTCCCAGCGGACTGTTTTTTTGAGGCCCGCTTCCTTTGTTTTCTTTTAATAAGACAGATGTTGAAATACTAAACTTTCGATCCGTCCTGAGATATACGACAGACCCTAATATTAAAAATATTATTACGGACAAGACAAACCACTTCCAATAACGAAGATATTTGAATACAATTTCTCTTAAGTCAATTTCCTCAGTGTTCTCTATATTATTAACGCTGTCTGTGGAGAATTTATTCATTTCGTGATATATTTATATTTCTCAATATATATTATTTAGCGCGTGATAATGGAAATCACAGATATTAAAACCGAAAGTCCTGATAGAGCTAGAGACTCAAGTGTACCAAAAGAGGAGTTGTTTCCTTTAGCTTTGTTGGGCGATACGATTATCTTATCATTTTGTTGTAAATAATAAATATCAGGATCTAATAAGATGCTTTTATCTTGCAAGTCTATTTGCCTTACATTGAGCTCCCCGTTGGCTGCCTCTCTGATTAGTCGTATTTTTCTGTCTCCATATATGGTTAAGTCTCCGGCAGAGGCCAGTGCGTCGAATAGTGTCATTTGTTCATTTACTGAAGTGTAAGTTCCCGGTTTGGCAACCTCTCCTAAAACAGAAATTTTGTAATTTAAAAAACGTATATTTATGATTGGATTTTCTTTGAGGTATTCTGGATAAATAAGAGTGTGAATCTTATTTTCAGCTTCACTTTTTTTCAATCCCCCTATTTTAATCCGTCCAATAATAGGGAAGTTTATATATCCATTATTATCTACAATGTAGTTCTGTAGACTACCATAACCTCCGGAAGCAGAAGAAACTCTTGTCTGAATAACGTCCGTTGCTTCTTGAGGTACTATTGGCAGATTAAAATCCCTTGACGCTGCATTTGTAGGAGTGTTAACTGTGATGCTTAAAATATCTTTCGGCATAATGACAGCTTCGTAGTTCTTAGCTGCTTTAACAAACTCTTCTGTTGTTATTGTTTCGGCCTCTGTTATATATGGGAGTTTTTTGTATGCCGTACATGAATTTAGTAAAATAGGAATAAGTAGTATAAAATATTTATTAAGCAAAAATTTCATTGTTTTTTGATTTAATATTTTGACTATGTTTCTCATATATTTTTTTTGCAAGCCTGAATATTGTATACTTATGTATCTATCTATGCGTTAGGTGTTTGCGATTTCTGTTATTGAACATACTAACGCCATTATTTTTATGTGCTACAAATGTAGCTATTTTTTTGGCTTAAAACAAACTTTACTCAATTTTCCTTAATTAAAGGTTTGTGCTGCCTTTTACTTTTCCGAATAGTACATCTTCTACAATACAACAGATTATATGTCCTACAAGGATGTGTGCTTCTTGTATCCTGGGCGTTGTTTTAGACGGAATTCTTATACATATGTCACATAAGCCGGATACTTTTCCACCAGACTCTCCGGTCAAAATTATAGATTTGATATTTTTCTCTTTGCAAGAGTATAAGGCTTGAATAATATTTTCGGAATTACCTGATGTAGTAATTCCAATAAATACATCACCTTCCCGGCCTTGTGCTTGTACCTGACGGGCAAAAAGCTTGTCAAAGCCATAATCATTTCCTATCGCAGTAATGATGGAGGTGTCAGTAGACAGGGAAATCGATGGTATTCCCGGGCGGTCAAAATAAAAACGACTGACAAATTCTCCTGCAATATGCTGGGCGTCGGCGGCGCTTCCTCCATTGCCGGCAATTAATGTTTTTGCATTCAGTTTGTATGCATCTACTACCATTAACGCAGCGTCATATATAGATTTTAATATCTCAGGATTTGAGAGAATAGCCTCTTTTACCGATATTGAATCTTGGATATGTGTGATGATTGTTTCTTTTATATTCATTTATTTTTTTATTTTTACTCAAAAATATACTTTTATGTCGGAATAGCTATTATTTATAGCTGTTAAAAACTTTTGAATAAGATTTTGAGTTTATTATTTTAAATATGTTGCATATATTTACCTTTGTGTTATGAAGAATGATGTATTTAAATATTTAGAATATTCGCTTTTTGTCCATAACTATGTTATAATACCCGGTTTAGGAGGATTTATTGTAAATTTAGATTCTGCATATACAGGTATAAGTATAGAATCACCAAAGTTTAAAATAGCATTCAATCCTGAATTAAATCATGATGATGGGGTTTTGGTTTCTTATATAGTTAAAGACGAAAAAATATCCTATAGCGCTGCATCCCAAAGAATAAAAGATTTTGTTAAAGATCTAAAACGTGATTTACAGAATGATATTGTTGTAAGCTTTGGTTTGGGACGGATATTTTTAGATAAAGAGAGAAATATTTCTTTTGCGGAGAATCAGTCAATAGTTTACCCTCTTTTTTATGGACTTACATCAGTCAAATTACAATATCTGACAGATATTAGAGATGCTTCTGTTAAAGAAACTAAGTCTGTATTGTTAAGAAACATAATGGGGGGAGTCGCGGCCGTTGCTGCTGCTGTTTTCCTGTTTGCAATCCCTTCTATAGATATATCGAATAAGGGAAATGTCCAAGAGGTCGGCTTTATTCATACATTGACAAATTCGTTGTCCTTAAGTACGAAATCGGATAGTAGCTTATTAGATATAAAAGAAGAGGTACAGTTAGAGAATAAAATCTTTACAAGAACATATTATGTAGTTGTAGGAGGGGCGGACTCTAAACCGCAAGCAGAACATTTACTGGAAAAAGTTCAATCCTCAGGATTTAATGAGGCAGCTATAGTTCAGTCAGAAGAGAGGTATAGGATCTATATAGCCTCGTTTACGGATAAAGTTGAAGGAGAATCTTTTTTGGAGACTTTCAGAAAAGAGAATCCGAAATATGAATCAGCCTGGTTGTATTCAAAACGAAATTAGTAAAAAAGAGAGAGGGTGTGTCAAAAGATAAAATCCCCATCATTACGAATTACGAAGTAATCGGCGGAGCCAACAGGAGTGAAGTAATCCAGAACATTGATTATTAATTAATGGATTGCTTCGGTCTATCGCCCTACCAATGACGTGTCAAAGACTTTTTTTACTCTTTTTCTCCATAGGCGAGATCGCCTGCATCCCCTAATCCCGGAATGATATATGCACTCTCATTTAGCTCAGGGTCTATCGCTGCGGCCCAGATAGTTGTTTTATCTTTCGGGAAATTTTCCGCGCAATATTTTATGGCTTGCTTACTTGCTATTATTGTTGCAATATGGATATGGCTGGGCTCTCCTTTAGTCAACAGGGCCTGATAAGATAAATCCATACTTCCTCCGGTTGCCAACATAGGATCGGTAAGGATAAGAACTTTATTATCTATTCTGGGTGAAGCTATATATTCGATATGGACATGGAAACTTTGATGGTTCTCCCTGTATTTGCGATATGCCGAGACAAATGCATTCTCAGCCCTGTCGTAAAAATGCAGGAAACCTTGATGAAAAGCAAGCCCTGCCCGTAATATAGTGGCTATTACAATAGGGTCCGTCGGTACATTTGTAATTGATGTTCCTAAAGGGGTTTGCGTTTCTATGGGAAAATAGTTTAGGGTCTTGCTTACTTCATAAGCCATAATTTCACCTATACGCTCAATGTTCTTTCTGAAACGCATACTGTCTTTTTGTATTTCGACATCGCGCAATTCACTTACAAAACGGTTAAGGATAGTGTTCTGCTCTGAAAGATTAATAATTTTCATTTTAGTATTTTAATCTAAAGTTATAGGTTTGCTTTCAATATGTATTTCTTGAATGTTGAAATCATTCGTTCCAGATTTTCCATGCCGCGCGAGCCTGTAACTCGAGCATTTCGGCCCCGTTCTTTATTGTCGCTCCTTGTTGTTTCCCTAATTGTAAAAACGTACTTTCGGCAGGGTTGTATACCAGATCGTATAATACATGATTGTTCGATAATAAATGGTAAGGAATATTCGGAGCATCCTCTACATTCGGGAAAGTTCCTAAAGGGGAAGTATTTACTATAACTTTGTGGTTGTTGATAATATCTTGGTCTATTTCTAAATACGAGAGTTGTTCCGCCTTCGGTGTTCGTGATACAAAAACTGACTCTATTCCAAGAGCTTTCAATCCATTAAAGACTGCTTTAGATGCGCCTCCTGTACCTAATATCAAAGCTTTTTGGTGGATATCTTTGTTTATTAACGGGGAAATGGAACTCTGAAATCCGATAATGTCGGAATTATATCCGATTAATTTTGTCTTTCCATTTTCACGCGATATTTTTATAACGTTTACAGCTCCTATTGCCTGAGCGCGCGGGTCGATTCCGTCAAGGAAAGGAATTATTTGCTGTTTATACGGGAGAGTGACATTTAGTCCTCTAAGGCTAGGGTGGGATCGTATTATATCAGGAAATAAAGATATATTTTCTATCTCAAAGTTGAGATAAACGGCGTAGATCTCCTCTTTTGTAAACTTTTCTGTGAAAAAGGCTCTCGAAAAGGAATGTTTGAGCGGATACCCTATTAGTCCATATGTGTCCATAACTGACCGGTTGATAATATTGCAAAAAAATAGGATAACCCAAGTAAGTGGCTACCCTATTCATTTTTTTAGATTGTTATTTAGATACCTGTGGTTTATACCTGGTATTTAATAGACTTATTATTTTTGTTGTAATATCATAATTATCTTTTGCTAATAGCACGTTATCCAGACCGGCGTTGCTAAAGATAATTTGATAATTAGCTGTTTTATTATATTCTTTCAGACATAGACGTACAGAATCCGCTATTTGCCCGTTCATCTTTTGTTGCTCTCTTGCATATTCTTCCTGATACCTTTGGGCAAGAGCATGAAGATCAGCCTCTAGTTGTTGGATTCGTAATTGTTCTTGCTGTCCACGCTCTGGACTCAAAAAAGCGTTGTTTTGTGCTTTTTTCTGAAAATCAGCAATTTCTGCTTCCAGTTGTCTCTGTCTTCTTGTTATTTCTGCATTCGAGCTATTATACTTTTTCATTAAAGCTTCGTTTGCATCTTTTGCTAAGTTGTAGTTCAGATAGATAGAATCTACGTTAATGTATGCCAAAGGCAATATTACAGAATCTCCTTCGGCAAATTTGAGAGGAGATGTAGTTTCCTCTGCTCCGCTTTTCTTGTTTGATGTAAAAAACAAAATGAAAAGAACAATAATCGCTACGGCAAACACGCCATTAATAATGTAAGAAACATTCTTCATTTATATGTATCCATTTTAGTTAATCTCCTCGATGATGCAATAATAAGTACCCTTATTCTTGAATGACTTGGCAAAGATATATCTTTATGTTAAAACAATACCCTATTTAAACCTTTAAAAGATGTAAAAAAATTGCTTTTTAAGCTTTCTATCCATAATTTTATAAGTCATTAGATAAAAAATAATATAAATATATCATTAAAAACTGAATGTATGACTATAAAAGACTTAAAACCAGCTGGAATTTGGAGTTATTTTCATGAAATCACCCAAATTCCGCGTCCGTCGAAGAAAGAAGAGAAAATAATTGCTTACCTGCTGGATTTTGCGAAAAAGCATAATCTGGAGGTAAAAAAGGATGACGCGGGAAACGTTCTGATTATTAAATCGGCAACAAAGGGGATGGAAAATCTGTCGACAGTCATACTGCAAGGTCATGTGGATATGGTCTGCGAAAAAAACAGCGGTACTGTGCATGATTTTGAGAATGACCCTATTGAAACTTATGTTGACGGAGACTGGCTGAAAGCCAAAGGTACTACCTTGGGCGCCGATAATGGTATGGGAGTCGCTGCCGCGCTTACAATACTGGCTTCTGATACTATTGAGCACGGTAAACTGGAATGCTTGTTTACGGTAGATGAAGAGACCGGTTTGACCGGCGCTTATGCCTTAGGGCAGAATTTTCTGAAGGGAGATATCCTTATCAATCTGGATACCGAAGAGGAAGGTGAAATATATATAGGATGCGCCGGAGGTAAGACGACAACGGCAACATTTACATATAAAAAAGAGCCTGTTCCTGCGAATTACTTTTGGTTTAAAGTACAGGTGAAAGGTCTGAACGGGGGACATTCGGGATCGGAAATACATAAAGGATTGGGCAATGCCAATAAAATACTCAATAGATACTTATGGGAACTTAGCCGGAAACATAAGCTCTCTTTAGCCGAAATAGATGGTGGAAATTTGCATAATGCTATTGCCAGAGAGGCATATGCTATTGCCGGAGTTCCGTATGGCGATAAAGAAAAAGTGATAGTAGCGCTTAATACTTTAGCTCCACTGATTGAGGCGGAGTTGAAGGCTGTTGATCCGAACCTGAAAATGACAGTAGGATCGACAGATGCTCCTGCTTTCGTTATCGATGGAGCTACTACAGTAAATTTGCTAAACAGTATCTATGCCTGTCCTCATGGAGTATTGGGCATGAGTTTCGAGATTCCTGATCTGGTAGAAACTTCTACGAATCTGGCATCCGTCAAAATGAAAGACAATGATACTGTCGTTATAATTACGAGTCAACGAAGCTCTACCAACTCATTGAAAGATGATGCCGCCAACATGGTGAACGCGGTATTCTCTATGGCTCAGGCTGAAGTGAAACATTCTGCCGGTTATCCGGGATGGAGGCCAAATCCCGAATCTAAGATACTAGCTGTAGCAAAAGAATCTTATAGAAAGCTGTCGGGAAAAGAGGCAGAGATTATGGCTATACATGCCGGACTTGAATGTGGTTTGTTTTTGGAAAAGTATCCTCATTTGGATATGATTTCCTGCGGCCCTACAATAAGGAATGCTCATTCGCCGGAAGAACAGATAAATATCCCTTCTGTTGAAAAATGGTGGGATTTCTTATTGGATATATTGAAAAATATCCCTGCTAAATAACGGACTAAAATTCTCGTTGGTCCTTGTAATTGCGAGAGTTGGGATGAGGAACACCAAATACTTTGGTAGTAATGCTTTCGATCTCAACTTTCCAGATACGGACATTATTCACAGCAGGATTCGAATATGTAAAGGCTCTGTCGGTATATTGTTTCATCATAATATCCAGAGCTTTTACTTTTTCATCGAAGTCTTCCTCAAAAACAACTTGTCCGCGACAAACTACACTACTCCCCCTCATCCTGTAGCTGCATGCCACTTCTTTATTTTGATATGTAAGTGCTGTGTCTGCACAGAAGGTGATACATACGTTAGGGTTCTTTTCTAAAGATGAGATGCTTCGCCCTTCCTGAGCCGAATGGAGATAAACCGTATCGTTGTGATAACCGAAATTCATTGGAATTACATACGGTAAGTTATCGACGTCGATCATAGCTACATAGCAGATCTTATTTTTTGAAATGATCTCGTCAACCAAATGTCGCTCCTCAATTGAGATTGTCATCATAAGTGTAAAAGTCGTTTTGTATTCAGGGCAAAGATAATGAAAAAAGAGACGTGCATCAGTAAACAGTAGTCAGTAGTTAGTAGTTAGTAGTCAGTAAACAGTCGGCCTTTTCGTCATTGCGAACGGAGTGAAGCAATCCAGAGTATTGATTATTAATGGATTGCTTCGGGTAAACCCTCGCAATGACGTGCAACAGTCAACAGCCAACAACTCGTATCTCGTATCTCGTCTACTCGTAACTTTTTCCAAAAAGTAACAAGCTCCACAGTCAGTAGTCAACAGTAAACAGTCGGTCTTTTCGTCATTGCGAACGGAGTGAAGCAATCCAGAGTATTGATTATTAATGGATTGCTTCGGGTAAACCCTCGCAATGACGTGCGACAGTCAGCAGTCAACAACTTGTATCTCGTATCTCGTCTACTCGTATCTTTTTAACTAAAAAGTAACAAACTTCTACAGTAAACAGTAGTCAGTAGTTAGTAGTCAGTAGTTAGTAGTTAGTAAACAGTCGGTCTTTTCGTCATTGCGAACGGAGTGAAGCAATCCAGAGTATTGATTATTAATGGATTGCTTCGGGTAAACCCTCGCAATGACGTGCAACAGTCAACAGCCAACAACTCGTATCTCGTCTACTCGTATCTTTTTAACTAAAAAGTAACAAACTCCACACTCAATTAGCCATTAGCTGTTAGCTTATAGCCTTTGCCGCTTCGCGCCATTGTTGACTGTTGACTGTTACTGTCGCTTCGCGCCATTTTCAAATTTTAACTACACTTCGTTCCGTTGAACGTTGTTTCAAATTCGCTAATTTTCTCATTTGCTAATTCGCTAATTTTCAAATTACCAAATTACCACTATCTATAGATAAAACTAACGCCGGACAATATTTCGCTTCACTCCAATTCGTTTTTAATTACAATAGCTTTATTTTCCTTTCAGGAGACTATGGTATAGTTTGTCGTCTTTAATAATTTCATAAGCCTTGTTCAATATTTCATTGTCTTTATTATAGACTTTTACAGAAGTTTCCGTATCATACACGTCTCTGGCAATATACGCTTTTAGTTGGGTTTTCAGTATATTTTTAGACTTATTGAAACCCACATCATCATATTCTATTTTTTCTTTTTCTCCTGCGGCTATCAGTTTGTTTAATAGCGCATCGGGTATTTCATAGTTTTTATAAAAATCGTTTGCAGAAGGATATTTGGCTAATAATTCTTCTCTGGATTGATCTACTTCGCTATATGCTATTTTGGGTACAATGCCTTTATCCCAAAGCGCCCCGTAATATTTAGAATAGAAAGCAGTATCTATCGGAACGAAATAATCCGGCATAATACCACCGCCTCCATAAACAATACGCTCATTCATAAGGGTTCTGTATTTCAGGGAATCAGGAAAGTGTACACTGTCTTCATGCATCAATTCTCCATGCCTGTATCTTACAGCTATATCCATAGCATAGGTGTTTGCATCTCCCTTTGTATACGGCTTTTGTATCGAGCGCCCGGAAGGGGTAAAATAGCGGGCAACCGTGAGTCTTATCATAGATTCGTCGGGAAGAGGAATGGGTCTTTGTACCAGTCCTTTGCCAAAGCTCCTTCGCCCGATAATGACCCCACGATCCCAGTCTTGTACTGCTCCCGATAATATTTCACTTGCCGAAGCCGAACCTTCATCTATAAGAATAGCCAGTTTTCCTTTTTCGAATACGCCCTTGTTTGTGGATAATTCATCTCTTCTAGGCTGTGTATTGCCTTCAGTATAAACGATGAGCTTGCCTTTATCTAAAAAGTCATCGGCAAGATCGATAGCAGGAGCCATGTAACCTCCACCATTTTGGCGTAAATCGAGAATCAGGTTTTCCATTCCTTGTTGTTTCAATTTCTGAACCGCATCCCTAAATTCACTTGTTGTAGTCGCTCCAAAACGTATAGGCCGTATATAGCCTGTGTTTTTATCCATCATATACGCGGCATCGATACTATAGATTGGTATTTTCGCCCGCGTTATTTTGAAGTCTACTAAATCGGGAACACCTTTACGTAAGACGCTTACGGTTACGTTGGTGCCTTTAGGTCCTTTCAAACGGGACATAACATCTTTTGTCGACATCTTTACTCCTGCGATCAGGGTGCCGTCCACGTATAAGATTTTGTCCCCGGCCCTCAATCCGATTTTTTCAGACGGACCTCCTGCCAAAGCTTCGATAACATACAATGTATCTGTCATCATGTTGAAAGAGATTCCTATGCCGTCGAAGTTACCTTCCAACGGTTCGTTCATCTCTTTTACTTCATCGGCGCTAATGTATGTAGAGTGGGGGTCTAACTTTTCAAGTAAGGATTTTACGGCATCCTCAGCCAGCTTGGCGTCATCTACTTTGTCCACATAAAGATTCTCTATGACAGCCATTGCAGTCGCCATTTTTTTAGAACCTTCACTCATCCTGAACTGGGCAAAAGTGGTAGTAAACACAGTAAATAAAAGTATAGCCGACAGGAAAATACGTTTCATATGAAAATAATTTATTGCACTAAGGGCGTGTATACTATATAATTAAATATTTAGATTCATACCTTCCGGTATAAATTGACTAACGTCGTGATCGAATTTCAGCAATTCGCGTACTATAGTAGAACTAACGTGGGTGAGTTCCGGTTCAGTGAATAGAATAAAAGTTTCTACTCCTGATATTTTCCGGTTCGTGTCGGCGATTGTCTTTTCATATTCAAAGTCATTTACCGAACGAATGCCACGGACTATAAAGTTTGCACCGTTGTCTTTTGCGAAATCAACGGTCAGGCGATTATATGAAGCTACTATTATACGATGATCGTCTTTATATAAAGACCGTATCATTTCGATACGTTTTTCCAGAGGGAAATAGCTTTTTTTCGCATCATTCACACCAATAGCAATAACGATCTCATCTACTAACTTGAGAGATCGTTTTACTAAAGAGTGGTGTCCTATTGTGAAAGGATCGAATGTTCCCGGAAAAATAGCTTTTCTTTTCATACGATAATTTTGTTTTTAATGGCGGTATGGAAACTCACATGACAAAATTATCATATACTTTGGTGAATTGCTATTCATGCTCGTTTTCATTTTATTAATTAGCCATATCGGATATGAATTTTATCCGTACAAGCCGTATTTCATCTTCTGAATATTCACCGAGTTCTTCGATAGCCTCCTCAAGATCGTCAGATTCTGCTTCTTTGAAATATAAGAATATATCGTCTATGTGGTCTTCGTCTATCACCTCTTTGAGGAAGTAGTCGATATTTATTTTTGTGCCCGAATATACGATGGCTTCTACCTCGCTAAGTAATTCGTTAAACTCTATCCCTTTCGATTCGGCCAAGTCGTCCAATGCTACTTTGCGATCTATTGCCTGCACAATAGCTACCTTCAGTTTCGATTTATTAGCAACAGTCCTGACACGTAAATCCTCCGGACGCTCTATTTCGTTTTCCTCGACATGTTTCTTTATTATATCGAGAAATTCTGCTCCGTATCGTTTGGCTTTTCCTGCTCCTACTCCGGGTATGTTTTGCAACTCGTCCATTGTAATAGGATAAATAGTTGCCATCGCTTCTAACGAAGGATCCTGGAATATAACATAAGGCGGAACATTATGTTTTTTTGCCATCTTTTTGCGCAGGTCTTTCATTATAGAGAATAAGACCGGATCGACAGCTGAGCCGCCACCTCCACCTTTTACTGCGGTATCATCCATACTGTCATCCTCATCCATATCCTCTTCTTCAGCAGTCGATATCTTGAAAGACACAGGCTTTTTCAGAAAATCCTTTCCTTTTTTTGTTATTTTGAGCAATCCGTAATTCTCGATGTCTTTGTCAAAATAACCGGCTATTAAAGCTTGACGTATAACAGCATTCCATGTTTCTTCATCAGAGTCGTCTCCCGAACCGAACACTTCCAGCTCCTGATGGCTGTATGTTTCTATTTCGGCAGTTTCTTTACCTCTAATCACATTGATCACATAATCTGTTTTAAATTTTTCTTTTAATGCAACTACAGCCTCAAGCGCTGTTAATAATAATTCTTTAGCTTCCACTTGTCTTTTAGGGTTTACACAATTGTCACAATTCCCACAATTTTTCTCTTTGTACTCTTCTCCAAAGTAGTGAAGAAGTACTTTTTTTCTACATAAAGCAGTCTCGGCGTATGCAGCGGTTTCAAGAAGGAGTTGTTTTCCTATTTCTTGCTCTGCAACAGGCTTTCCCTGCATAAATTTTTCTAATTTCTGTAAATCTTTGAATGAATAAAACGCGATACACTTTCCCTCTCCTCCATCACGTCCGGCACGTCCGGTTTCCTGATAATAGCCTTCCAGGCTTTTCGGTATATCATAGTGGATTACGTACCTTACATCCGGTTTATCTATACCCATTCCAAAGGCGATTGTCGCGACAATAACATCCACTTGTTCCATCAGGAAGGCATCCTGATTGGTAGAACGTGTATTTGCATCCAGCCCGGCGTGGTATGGTAGGGCGTTTATGTCGTTTGTTTGCAATATTTCGGCGAACTCTTCGACCTTTTTCCGGCTTAAACAATATATAATCCCGGACTTGTGCCCTTGCGATTTTATATATTTAATGATGTCTTTGTCTACTTTGTCTGTCTTTGAGCGCACCTCATAAAACAGATTCTCACGATTGAACGATGCTTTAAAAACGTCAGCATCCGTCATACCCAGATTTTTTTGTATATCAAGCTGTACTTTTGGCGTTGCCGTCGCTGTCAGGGCAATTATCGGATGTTTGCCTATCTCGTTTACTATTGGACGTATGCGTCTGTATTCGGGACGGAAATCGTGTCCCCATTCTGAAATACAATGGGCTTCGTCGATGGCGTAAAAAGATATTTTGATTTGGCGCAGAAAATCAATGTTTTCTTCTTTGGTCAGGGATTCGGGTGCCACATACAGCAACTTTGTCTTGCCGGATAATATGTCGTTTTTTACTTGTTCAATCGCTGATTTGTTGAGCGATGAATTTATGAAATGAGCGACGCCGTCTTCCTCGCTAAAATTGCGCATCGCGTCCACTTGATTTTTCATCAGGGCGATCAGCGGCGATATGATAACGGCGGTACCATCCATCAATAATGCCGGTAGTTGATAGCAAAGCGACTTTCCTCCACCTGTAGGCATCAACACAAAAGAATCGTTCCCATCCAATAGATTTTGGATGATGGCCTTTTGATTTCCTTTGAAATTATCAAAACCAAAATGCTTTTTTAACGCGTGCGTAAGTATATCATCTCTGTCTGGCATATTTATACAAAAATAGGCTATTACATATTTACGAAGATAAAGTCCTAAATTTAAATCTCCAACTTAAAATAGGCTATTTTTTGTGAAAAAGCAAACTTATTGTGAATTTTTGAGTTTAATCAACTGAGAACTCTCTAATTGTTCAACTGCATACTCTTTATTAACATGCAGTTCAGCCTGTTTAGAGGAAGGAATGTTGAACATTGCATCCATCATAATTGTCTCTACAATAGACCGTAGTCCCCGGGCGCCTAACTTGTATTCAATGGCTTTGTCCACTATGTATTCATATACTTCATCATCGAATGTAAGAGTTACATCATCCATTTTAAATAGTTTGACATATTGTCTTATTATCGAATTCTTAGGCTCTGTCAGTATTCTCCGGAGTGCGCTTCTGTCAAGTGTGTCCAGATAAGTCAGTATTGGCAGACGGCCTATAATTTCAGGAATCAAGCCATATGATTTCAAATCCTGAGGCGCTACATATTGTAATAAATTATCACGGTCTACCTTAGCATTGTCTTTGGAAGATGCATAGCCTACCACCATCGTATTTAAGCGCTGGGCTATTTTACGTTCAATACCGTCGAAGGCTCCGCCGCAGACAAACAATATGTTTTTTGTGTCTACTGCTATCATTTTCTGGTCAGGATGTTTACGGCCTCCTTGAGGAGGAACGTTGACAACCGAACCTTCCAATAGTTTCAATAAACCTTGCTGTACACCTTCTCCGCTGACATCTCTCGTTATAGATGGATTGTCGCTTTTTCGTGCGATTTTATCGATCTCGTCAATAAATACAATGCCTCGTTCGGCAGCCGCGACATCGTAGTCAGATGCTTGAAGAAGGCGGGTAAGGATACTTTCAATGTCTTCGCCTACATATCCTGCTTCTGTTAGTACAGTGGCGTCTACAATGGCAAAGGGAACATGTAGTAGTTTTGCGATCGTCCGGGCCAGCAGTGTTTTTCCCGTTCCGGTAGGCCCTACTAATATAATGTTGGATTTTTCAATTTCAATATCATCGTCTTTTTCCTGCAACAACCGTTTGTAATGATTATATACAGCTACAGATAGATAGCGTTTAGCATTATCTTGTCCAATGATGTACCCATCGAGATACTCTTTTATTTGTTTGGGTTCCGGAAGTTTGGATTTGTCGATACCATGAGACGAATTTTTTTTAGCTCCCAAACTCTCTTGTATAATTAGGTGCGCTTGCTCGGCACAGCTGTCGCAAATATCTGCCGATACACCCGAAATGAGCATGTTTACTTCTTTTTCGTTTCGCCCGCAAAAACTGCAAAAGCTACCACTTACTTTCTTTGCCATTTATCGCTTTAGAGGTGAATGATTATTTATTTTTTACTAATACATCGTCTACCATGCCATAGTCTTTAGCTTCGGCAGAGGTCATCCAATAGTCACGGTCAGAATCTTTTTCAACTCTGTCGAAAGGTTGACCCGAATGGTCTGAAATAATAGTATAAAGTTCTTTTTTTATTTTGCCTATTTCCCGTGCGGTGATTTCTATGTCAGAGGCTTGTCCTTGAGCTCCGCCAAGAGGTTGGTGTATCATCACCCGTGAATGTTTTAAGGCAAAGCGCTTCCCTTTTTCTCCTGCGACAAGTAATACCGCAGCCATAGATGCAGCAATACCTGTACAGATAGTAGATACATTGCTGTTTATAAACTGCATAGTGTCATATATGCCATAGCCGGCATATACAGAACCGCCGGGAGAGTTTATATAAATAGATATATCTTTCCCTGAATCAGCAGAGTCGAGGTATAGTAATTGCGCCTGAATAACGTTTGCTGTGTAATCGTCGATTTGTGTGCCGAGAAAAATAATCCGGTCCATCATCAGACGGGAGAATACGTCCATTTGTGCAACATTTAGTTGACGCTCTTCAATGATGGTCGGTGATATATAACTACTGGTTATATCTACATATTTATCTAGAGCCAATCCATTCAAACCTAAATGCTTTGTAGCATATTTTTTAAAATCATTGTTCATAATTTTCTCCTTTTAATTAATAAAGTGCTGTTTATTCATCTAAACAATTATCATGCCAGTGATTACTGACATAAAAAAGAGGCTTTACAGCCTCAATTACTAAAACAAAGTTATAACAAAAAAATTGAAAGACTAATAAATTATAAGTTAACTTTATTACAAAAAGAAATGAAAAGCTTTACTCCTATTATCCTCCTGTTTATTTTCGCCGTATTTACTGCTTTGGATTGTTCTAATTTATGATAAAGCAATCATGATAGCTTGTATTAATTAAAAAAGAAACAGAAAACGAACTGCGTTTTCTGTTTCCAATACTATAGAATATGTTTCTTTTTATTCGTTATCTACTCCTCTGCCTTTTCTTCTTCTTTTTCAAAGAATTTACGGAATTCGTCTAGTGAGATCGTTTTTTCTTCTACACCTAATTTTGTTTTCAGAACATCGATAATCTTGTTTTCCATTGCGCGATCTAATAAATTACGTGCATTATCCTTGTTCTTCAGCATATCGTTCGCATAGTTCTCCAATATCTCGTCCGGAAGATTCATCATTCCGTATTGGGCAAACTGGGCTCTTGTTGCCTGTAAAGCAATAGTTTTCATGTCATCGTTTTCTATTTTGATGTCATTATCTTTTGCTATTTGTTCCTTTATCAAATGGAATTTCAGATCTGCTATGATTTTAGGATAGTCGTTCTCAAGAGATTCGGCTGTTCTTTCTTCCCCTGTAACAAGTAGCCATCTTTTCAAGAAAGCATCAGGGAACTCGAGATTACCTGTTTTCTTTTCAAGAAGCTCTTTTGCATCGAGTAAGAACTTGTAGTCGCTGTCCGGAGCGAATTGGCTGGCAATAGTTTCTTTTACTTTTGCTTTAAATTCATCGGCGTCTTTTACTGTTCCTGCTCCGAATACTTTGTCGAATAAGTCCTGATCGAGTCCGGCTTCTTGATAGCGGGTAACTTCAGTTATGGTAAACTGGAATTCAGGGGCAATTGTTTCAACAGCATTTTTATCTATGTGTAGAAGTGAAGCTATTTCTGTCTCGTTTCCTTCATAAGCTTTTCCCGGATTGAAAACAATAACATCCCCGGCTTTCGAGCCTGCGAATTTAGCCTGCTCTCCGGCGTCTTTTATGTATGACGGCATTACGATGCCCGATTCCACATTGATTCCACCTTCTTTTACTTTTCCATCTTCCAATTCAGCAACGACACCTCTTATAAGGTCGGTCTCTTTTGCGCCTTCTTCTACTTTCTCATATTTGCCGTAATAGGCCTTATATGATTCTATCTGTTTATCTACAAGCTCTTCATTCGCATCAATAGCGTAGTATGTGATCTTATCTTTCTTTGTCAGGTTTAGTTTTATTTCTGGAGCAAGAGCTATATCGAAATAAAAATCATAATCTCCTTCTGTCGAGAAATCAATAGGTTGTTGTTTTTCTTCGTTTGGAAGAGGCTCTCCAAGCACATTCAATTTATTTTCCTGAATATGGTTGTATAGGCTTTCGCCTACTATTTTGTTTATTTCTTCAGCCAAAATAGATTTACCATACATTTTTTTTACCATGCCTACAGGCACTGTTCCCGGGCGGAATCCAGGTACATTGGCTTTCTTACGGAATGTTTTAAGCGCACTTTCCACTTTTTCCTGATAATCTGCTTTCGCAACACTTATTTGCAAAATAGCATTCACGCTATCAGTATTTGTTAGAGATACGTTCATCTTAACGGGTTATTTTAGTTATTGTTATACGATTATTTTTTATAGATAAAGAGCGCCGGAACGCTTTTATTTTTAGTGGTGCAAAAATAGTCTTATTATTGTAATATTCAAAGAGAAATGTCAATTTATTATCTATCGCTTTCTATCTATAAAATGAATAATTATAGATAGAATGAGTTAAAAATATGTTTTGCAACATGTTTCATGATAAAAAATATTAACTTTGTTTTTGAGAAGAGTAAAAAACTTGATCCAATATCATAGTGCTAAATATGATTACAGATAACGGTAATGTTATTAAATTGTCAGAAAGTATCCCTGAAATATGGAATTTGCTAAATGATAAAGAACGTTCTATTATTTCGGCGAATGCGAAGATACTTACTTACAGAAAAAATGAGGTGATATACCGGGAAGAGGAAGTGCCTCAGGAACTTATGTGCCTTTGTAAGGGTAAAGTGAAAATATATAAGGAAGGAGTAGGGGGACGAAGCCAGATAATAAGAATGATTCGCCCGGCACAGTATTTTGGTTATCGGGCATTTTTTGCTAACCAGCCCTATGTCACTGCTGCATCGGCTTTTGAACCGTCGACCATCTGCTTTATTTCGATGCAGATAATAGAAGAAATTGTTTTTGCGAATCCAAAGCTGGGAATGTTTTTTATACGGGAACTTTCTACCGATTTGGGAATCGCGGATGAAAGGGTTGTGAACCTTACTCAAAAACACATACGGGGACGCTTAGCCGAGTCCCTTATATTTCTTATCGAAAATTACGGCTTGGAAGAAGACGGAGCGACCATCAGTATTTACCTGTCGCGCGAAGACTTGGCCAATTTGTCGAATATGACTACTTCTAATGCTATACGTACTTTATCCACATTTGTCGATGAACATATTATCACGATGGATGGCCGTAAAATAAAGGTTATAGACGAAGATAAGCTACGAAGAATCAGCAAAATCGGATGATTGCCAATATCGCCCATAAATATCTGGACTTTAAATACAGGGAAGTCGAAAGATTCATCAATAATCCGGTCGGTACACAGGAAAAAATTCTGTCATATCTCCTTCGTAATGGGGAGCAAACTTATATCGGGCAGCAATTTCAGTTTTCAAATATTAAAAATAAAGGTGATTTCAGGAATAAACTTCCTGTATTTCATTATGAGGATCTACGTCCATACCTGGATAAAATACTGGTCGACAGACAACAAAACGTGTTGTGGAATAGGCCGGTGGAATGGTTTGCTATGTCGTCGGGAACAACCGAGGATAAGAGTAAATATATCCCGGTTACAAAGGAATCTTTGACAAAAGGACATTACAAGTGTGGCGAGCAAATGCTGGCTATATATGGGCAAGCTAACCCAAACGCTAAATTTTTCTTTGGTAAAACGCTTGTACTCGGAGGGAGTAAGCAGATAAACAATATAGGTGATGGGATATTTACAGGAGACATATCGGCTATTTTGATCAGAAATCTATATTTCTGGGCAAAAAGGAGCCGTACTCCCGAAAGTATTTCTCTTTTACCCGATTGGGAAGTAAAATTGCAGGCTCTGACGGATTATGCTGTCAGAAACGATGTGAGGGCTTTCATGGGAGTTCCATCGTGGTTGCTCGTTCTACTTAAAAAGATTAAAGCTGATACAGGACGTGAGTTAACAGATATATGGCCCGATTTGGAAGTTTTTTTTCATGGAGGAGTAAGTTTTACCCCTTTTGAAGAACAATATAAGAAGTTGATACACAAGCCTGATATGTACTATTGGGAAACGTATAATGCATCGGAAGGCTTTTTCGGGGTGCAGTTTTCCAACGATTCTAAAGACATGCTTTTGATGTTGGACAGCGGTATCTATTACGAATTTGTACCAATGAGTGAATGGGATAGTGAAAATCCGAAAACCCTGACGTTGGAAGAAGTGGAGACCGGTCAGAATTATGCTATCATAATCTCTACTAATGGCGGGCTTTGGCGATATATGATCGGAGATACGGTTGAGTTTACTTCTACCAAGCCTTATTTATTCCGTATAACCGGCCGTACCAAGAATTTCATCAATGCTTTCGGTGAGGAACTGATTATCGATAACGCGGAGAAAGCGTTATCTGAAGCTTGCAAGGCTACCGGAGCACAAATATTGGAATATACGGCCGCGCCTGTCTACTTTGGGGATGACAATACCGGAGCTCATGAGTGGCTGATAGAATTTTCTGTAGAACCAAGCAATCTGAATAAATTTATAGAAGAGCTGGATATTAATCTAAAGAAAGTAAATTCAGACTACGAGGCCAAGCGATCTTACAATCTCTCATTAGGTGTGCCTATTGTACGTAACCTTCCAAAAGGGACATTTAATGAATGGCTTAAGTCTATAGGAAAACTCGGCGGGCAAAATAAAGTGCCCCGGCTGTCTAATAACAGAGATTATGTAGAAAGGTTTTTAGCTTTTATCGAATAGAGAGAGTGAAAAGGAGGATGTATCAAAGACCTTTTGACACACCCTCTTCTTGTCTCTTATAGCAAACTTGCAGCTTCTTCATCCAGAAACCAATATAAGTATCCTTTTTTAGGATTAACTTTGGCTGCCGGATATTTATTGAAGAAATCTTTCCTGTTTTTTATAATGTCTCTTACTTTCTCAGCTTTATTTTTTCCGGTAGCAAGAAAAACTACATATTGTGAGTTATTTACCACTCTGCCACTCAAACTTACACGTTGCAAGCCACTTTCCGGATGTTCGCCGATTACGCAGATGTCTTTACTATCCCATAGCTCGATTTGATTAGGAAATATAGATACGGTATGTCCGTCATCCCCTAATCCGAGCATAACCATTTCGAAACTAGGTAGATCCAGCTTTTGCATCAGTTTGCGCAATAGTATTTTACTATACCATTGAGCTTCTTCTTCCGGTTCGTTTTCTCCATGTATACGATAAATGTTGTTGGAGTTAATTTCCGGCACTTTATCAAACAGATGGTCTTTTGTCATTCCGTAGTTGTTCATCACATTTTCGGGCGGAACACAACGTTCATCTCCCCAAAAGAAATTAATTCGTTTCCAATCGACAGTTTCTCGGCAATGTTCAGCCCAATAGTCAAAGATGACCTTTGGAGTAGTTCCGCCCGACAAAGCCAGATTCATTTGCGGATAAACATCCGATAACTTCAATAAAAATTCAGTAAAACCCTGAGCTAAGGCTTCCGGGTCTTTAAATACCTTTACTTCTTCTTTTATCATAATTCACAATATATGCCGTCGTCTGACAGATTTTTACACGGATATCTCCAAGTTCGTTTTTCTCCTTCAATCAGGTTGTCTGCACAGTTAGGTCCCCATGAGCCTGCCGGATAGCCATGCAATGGAGCCTCCGGGTTTTTATCCCAGAAGTCGAGTAAAGGCTGTACAAATTTCCATGTGGCTTCCAAAGCATCACCTCTTATATATAGGGTGGAATCACCTGTCATACAATCCAATAAAAGGCGTTCGTAGGCTTCGGGAAGATAAGTATCCTGCAATTGAGAATAATGGAAATCCATATTCACATTTTTCACCTGATACCCGTTTCCCGGAACTTTCATTTTAGTCTTAAACAATATACCTTCGTCCGGTTGTATGCGAATAACAAGTTGATTCTCTTCACTGCTTAAATCCACACTCTCAGGGAATAGTTTCTGTGGCGCGGGTTTGAAGTGGATAACTACTTCCGATACCCGGGTAGGTAATCTCTTCCCTGTTCGTATATAGAACGGTACGCCACTCCAGCGCCAGTTGTCGATAAACAGCTTCATCGCCACATAGGTTTCCGTACGGGAGTCCGGATTTACATCCTTTTCTTCACGATAACCTTTCGCATATTTACCCTTTATATTAGCCGCTGTATACTGTCCGCGGATGACGTTCTTAAACAGATCATCGTTAGACATTGGGCGGAGCGCCTGAAAGACTTTAAGTTTTTCGTTGCGTATAGAAATAGAATCTATCGACATCGGTGGTTCCATTGCTACGAGGGCAACTACTTGTAATAAATGGTTTTGTACCATATCGCGCAGCGCTCCTGAATGATCATAGTAACTCCCGCGATTCTCTACTCCGATACTCTCGGCGGCAGTGATTTCGATGTGGGATATATAGTTCCTGTTCCATAGAGGCTCGTATATTCCATTTGCAAACCGGGTAACTAACATGTTTTGCACGGTTTCTTTGCCCAAATAATGATCGATACGATATATCTGATCTTCCTCGTAACTTTCCCGTAGTGAATTGTTGAGATCGATAGCCGATTTCAGATCTGTACCGAAAGGTTTCTCTATGATGATACGTCTGAAATTATCCTCCTCCTTGTTCAATTCTTGTTCGGCAAGAAATTTAGGTATAAGCGGATATAATGCCGGAGGCGTAGACAGGTAGAAAATGTAATTTCCATCTGTATTTTCTTCTTTGTCCAGCAGTTCCAGCCTTTCTTTTAGTCTAGAATATTCCGTCCCTTCGTCCGTATTTATTGACAGGTAATGAAGTTTCCGGCAGAAAGAATCTAATTCGTCATCAGCAACGTCTTTTGCTGTGGCGAATTGTATGATGCCATCTTTCATTTTCTCACGAAAAGAGTCGTCCGTAAAAGGACTTCGGGCTACACCCAATACAGCAAAGTTTTGAGGGAGCGATTGCTGTTTATATAGATCGAACACAGCCGGAATCAGCTTCCTGTAGGTTAAATCGCCTGAGGCTCCGAAAATAATCAGAGCCAGGTTTTTTATTATTTTTTGTTTCATCTTTTATTGTTAGTTCAAAAGATGGGTTATCCTTTTTTTATTTCATGTCCGCCAAATTGGTTTCTCATAGCGGCAAGTAGTTTCATCGCGTAAGACGATTCTTGTCTCGATTCAAATCTGGTAAATAAAGAAGCTGTGATAACATGAGCCGGTACGTCAAAATCCATAGCTGTTTGAACAGTCCAGCGACCTTCTCCACTGTCGGCAACATAATCTTTAATACCATCCAGATTTTCATTTCCTTCAAGCGCGTTTCCTATCAATTCCAGTAACCATGAACGTACAACAGAGCCCTGCATCCATACGCGTGAAACTTTTTCCAGATCCACATCATAAGGAGAATTTTTCATTATTTCGAAACCTTCGGCATAAGCTTGCATCATACCATATTCGATACCGTTGTGAACCATCTTCACCATGTGCCCTGAACCACTTTCTCCACAACGCATATAACCGTTTTCGGGAGCCAGGCTTTTAAATATAGGCTCTCCAAAATCGCAAGCGTCTTTGTCCCCACCATACATCAGGCAGTAACCGTTTTGAAGTCCCCATACGCCACCGCTGGTGCCACAATCGATATAATGTACTCCTTTTTCTTTTACTTTTTTGCCACGTTCTACAGTTTCTCTCCAATAGCTGTTTCCTCCGTCAACGATTATATCGTTCGGATTAAGCAATGTAAGTAGTTCGGCGATATTCTCTTCTACCGGTTTTCCTGCCGGAACCATCAGCCAGACAAGTTTACGTCCTTCTAATTTGTCTACTAAGTCTTTTAGGCTCGAAGCCGGAATAGCACCTTTAGCTGCGGCTTCGTCCACTTCTTTCTGTGTCAGGTTAAATACTACTACTTCATGTCCGTTGTTCAACAGGCGTTCTACCATTTTACCGCCCATTTTACCTAATCCTACAAATCCAATCTTCATATTATAAGTATATTAATGTTTATTATTTATAACAAGTTAAAGCTCGAAAAGATTTTGATAATTAATATTTTAAAGCTTTACGAAGTTAGTGATTTCTAATGAAATTAACTTAAAAAAGAAATTTCTTTATGTTATGCCAATCTCTATCTTCTGATTACTAATGCCTTATTGATAGACGATCATATATAGAAATTATTTATGGAGCAATGGTGTTGATAATATTTATCGATGTATGTCAGAAACGAACAAGATGCACAAGCTGATGTACATTGCCAGTTTCTGACATGTACAAATATAAAAAAAGGACTGCCTTTTGAGCAATCCTTCTTTCTATATTTTGTCGGATATTTTTTATTCCGATACCACTTCGAAAGGAATTTCGACAGAAACTTCTTTGTGAAGTTTAGCAATAGCTTTGTAGCTTCCTACTTCTTTTACCGCGTCTTTGATGATGATAACTTTTCTATCTACATTGTAGCCTAGTTTTTCAAGAGCTTCTGCTATTTGAATATTAGTTACCGAACCAAAGATAGTACCTGTAGAGCTGGTTTTTGCACCGATAGTAAGGGAAATACCTTCCATCTTGGCGCCTAATTCCTGAGCATCTTTTTTGATTTTCTCAAGTTTGTGAGCGCGTTGTTTCAGGTTTTCAGCTATCACTTTCTTTGCAGACTCTGATGCTATCACAGCTTTACCTTGAGGAATAAGGTAGTTACGTCCGTAACCGTCTTTCACAGTTACTATTTCATCTTTATACCCCAGGTTAAGGATGTCTTCTTTTAATATAACTTGCATAACTTTTTCCTCCTTTTTTATTTCATTAAGTCTGTTACATAAGGAAGCAACGCCAAATGACGGGCTCTTTTCACAGCTTGCGCTACACGACGTTGGAATTTAAGAGATGTTCCTGTAATACGGCGAGGAAGTATTTTCCCTTGCTCGTTAAGGAATTTCTTCAAAAATTCAGGATCTTTGTAATCGATATACTTAATACCGTTTTTCTTGAAACGACAGTATTTTTTCTTTTTGATATCAACTGAAGGCGGAGTCAAATATCTGATTTCTGATTGTTGTGCCATAATTTAATTCTCCTTTACTTCTTCTTTTTTAGACGATTTTAGACTTCTTCTCTTTAGCGCATATTCGTGTGAGAATTTATCTTGGCGGAATGTCAAGAAACGGATCACACGTTCGTCACGACGGAAGTTAACTTCTAGTTTGGCGATAACAGCCGGGTCAGCTTCAAACTCTAACAGAGCATAAAAACCGGTGGATTTCTTCTGAATTGGATAAGCCAATTTGCGAAGTCCCCAGTTTTCTTCATTCACTATTTTGGCTCCTTCATTAGTCAAAATAGTTTTGAATTTTTCTACCGCTTCCTTCATCTGTACATCAGACAAAACGGGAGTCAAAATGAAAACGGTTTCGTAATTGTTCATAAATTAAATAATTATAAATTAAACATGTCATTTTTACAAATGAGCCGCAAAGATAGTTTTTTTTCTTTAGACTACAAACGCTAAAGCCATAAAAAAAATCTTTGATATACAGACTTCTTATGTTACATTTGTACAATAAAACAAAGCCAGGACGCATGGAAAATAAAGAAATATTAGATTTGGATCAGGACTTGGATCTTATCTTTCCTATTATTAATGGGAAGGTGTCGATGGCTATTAACAGGATGATGTACCGCAATTTCAGGAAAGAGGGATTGGAAATAACGCCTGAGCAATGGACTGTGCTGGCGTTCTTATGGCATGAAGACGGCGTTACCCAACAAACTCTATGTAATTCCACGTTCAAAGATAAGCCCAGTATGACCCGTCTTATAGACAATTTGTCCAAGCAAAATCTGGTTTATCGCAGTACTTCTGCTAAGGATAGGCGCTCTAATTATATTTACCTGACCGATTTTGGGAAATCGATAAGAGAAAAGGCTCAGAAAGCTGTGCAGCAAACAATGGATTCTGCACTTGCAGGTATTGATGTGGAAGGGCTAAAGCAAGTGCGTATTTTGCTAATGGCTGTTTTTGGAAATATCCGAGAGGCATTGGAGAGATAGATAATTATTTTATTATCAAATCTAAATAAATAGGTAAATGGTCGCTATATCCGCCTAAGTATTTCCATCCGGAATAAGTTCTGAAAGGCTTTTGGCCTCCATATTTTGTATCTTCTTCCATCAGAAAATCATCCTTGAAAATAGAAGCGGCTTTATTTTTTATTGAAGTTCTGTTCACTTTGTTCAGTAAATTACCGCTGACTATAAACTGATCGATAAAATTCCATTTTCCCCTGTACTTGTATGAACCGGCATCTTTTTCTTTTAGCCGGTGATAAAACAGATTGTACAAAGCTTTAGGCGGAATGTTATCTTCAAGTCCTTTTGCACCCAATACTTCGTGTAAGCTCGCATTATCGGGATAATCGTTAAAGTCTCCCATAATGATGATATTCGCTTTTTTTCGAATTCGGAAAAGGCTGTCTGTTTTTTGTTTAAGCAATTGCGCGCAGATGATTCTGTATGGGGTGGTCTTTTTTATACCTTCGCTTCGGGAAGGGAAATGGCAAACGAAAATATCGAGCAGATCGCCATTTACAACTCGTCCTGTTACATGCAATATGTCTCGTGTGGTTTTTACCGAATCAATAACGGGTCTGTATGATCTTCTGCTTATCAGTCTCATCTGGTCGCGCTGATATAACAGGGCTATATTTGAACCCCGGTGATCTTTCGAGCCTGTAATTACATATTCATACTTATCTTTTCGTAATGGAGTTTGTGTTGTCAGATGATGCAGGATGGATTTATTTTCTATTTCACAAATGCCAATCAGGGTAGGAGGATAATTTTCTCCCACAGCATGAATAACCTTGCTTACATTTTTCAGTTTATCCCAATAACGTTGCCCGGACCAATGCAGATTTCCTTCGGGTGTGAGATCATCATCATTTGTGTCGGGATTATTTTGGGTGTCATAAAGGTTTTCCGGATTATAAAACATGATACGAAACTTTTCCTGAGCTACAATATAAGCACTTGAAAAAGAAAGTAGTAAAATGAATAGCGTTATCTTAATTTTCATAACATCCAATGTCCGGACCTGAATCGTAGAGCCGTGATTTTCCCTTCAAGTCGAGAGGAACAAAATAAGAATAGGTTTTATCGGCTTTGCCTATTGCCGGAGATGAAGATTGTAATTCAAAATTATAAGAATAAATGCCCGCGCTATTCAGGTCTTTGAATTGAGGATCGGAATTCCATATGGCATTTATAAAATGGTTGTCTGAGATTTGAGTTCCTTTGATCAGGCAGTTACGGAACTCATAAACAAAAGGAATACTGCTTATCCCCTTTAATAGGATTTCGTTTGATACTGATCCGTATATGATCGAATTGGTGAAGTCACATTTAGTGAGAGGATATAATTCGTTTCCGTATGTATTGGTTAGCAAAAGGCTTTCGGTTTGACGTGCCGACCATCTGTAATAATTAGCCAGTGTACAATGCAAAAAAGAATATTCGCCACCTGACAGAGATACGACATACTTTCCGGAATTTGCAAACAATCCGTTCTCTATATCTATATTACAATTTATCGCCTGTAGTCCGTACTCAGATGTGTTTTGTACTATAATATTTTTCAATATAGCTTTTTTGTCGCCGGCATCCGACTCAGAAAAAGTTATACCTTTTGTCGCATTTTTTATTACTACATATTCCAGAGAATTATTATAGCTACCGGAATGAAAAGTAATCCCGTCCCATTGTCCGGGTACATTGTCGTATGGGATATCTGCTTCAATGTTATCGAAACGGCTACCTCTGAAAGTAACAGGGGCTTGTGCTGTCCCTTTGGTATCGAGGATTCCGTTTATCTTTATAGAAGCATTGTTCTTCATAAAGAAAATAGCTCCTTCCTCAATATTAAGAGTTACATCTTTATTTACAACTAACGAATCATATATAAGGAAGGGCTTTTTGCCGGTCAGGGTAGTATCTTCTTTTATTACTTTATTCTTCCATATATATACGTCTTGTCCCACTGCCTCCAACTGGAGATATTGAGTATTGCCGTTTACTACAAAACGGATGGAATCTCTTATCAGAAGCGGATTTTTTGAGTCTGCGGGATCGACAGTTATTTCTACAAAGCCGTAAAGACTGTCTTTTTTAAGTATTTCTATATTCGTCAGTTTTGTACCTTTTTCGCCGTCTATATTCATCCTGAATCCGCTTTTCGAGGCATTCACCAATTCGATGGATTCGATTCTTAAAGAATTTTCATTCCGGTTGTAAATCTTGAAATGCCTTGTAGCTGAACCTATAGAGGAAAAAACGGTGTCGAAGCTAATCGTGTTTTCCGAAAAAGCCAATGTCAGATTTTTATCCGTAGAAAAATCGTCCCCGTCTTTACAGGCGTAGAACGCAATGAATAAAAAGATTGTGATAAGGCTGATCTGTTTTTTCACCGGTAAATATAATTTAGCTGCAAACTCCGTCTATCGAGCAAGACTGCCCGCTTATTATCTCTCCGTTTCCGGAAGAAATCCCGCTTTCCCATTCCTTATATGCTTCATTCAATACCTCAAGATATTTTTCGGACGCGATGGAGCCTTGTACAATTTGTTTATTGTTGAAGATATAAAAAGGAATGTATTCCAGATCATATTCATTTTCACTGTATTCAATATCTTTTTTAATATCCGCGATATATTTATCACTTGACAGGAGAGATAATATACCGGCTTCTTTTAGCCCGATCTGAGTTCCCAATTGTACCAAAATATCCTGACTGCTAATGTCCAGGCCTTTTACAAAATAGGCATCAAATAATATTTCTTCCGCTTCGGTAGCCAGGCCTGATTCATGGGCCAGCTTGACCAAACGAAGGGCATCTGATGTGTTGGCTACGATCAATTTGTCGAAATCGTAATTCAATCCGACTTCTTTTGCCAGTTCTGCAACTTTTCCTTCCGATACGCGGGCTTCTTCCTCGCTCATATCAAACTTTTTGGCAAAATAATTGTAGATTGTCTGATCTGTGGCCTTTTTAGGTAGATCCGGGTTTAACTCATAGCTATGCCATTCCAATTCAATATTTTCCTTATGAGGAAACTTATCGAGCGCTATTTCCAGTTTTCGTTTTCCTATATAGCAATACGGGCAAGCTATGTCGGACCATATCGCGATTTTCATTTTTTTCATTATTCCTAATTTTACAGATTATTGAATTATATAAACAAGCAATCACATCAAATGGTTTGTGGCCAGGTATTTCCAAATAGTTGCCACATGCATCGATTGTCTTATTTCATCCTTCAGTAATATCTCTTTTAATTCGTCTAAAGATAACAAATATACGGTAATATCTTCAGAAGGTTCCAGATGCTGTTCCGATATTTTTTCTACATCCGTCGCCAGATAACAGTAGGTGGTATTGGTATGTGTGCCGGGATTGGCGGATGTTGTCATTATTTCTTCCCACTTTCCGTTTCCGTAACCTGTTTCTTCCAACAGTTCACGTTGTGCTGAAATGAGTGGGGACGCGTCGTCTTCGTCACATACTCCGGCGCATAACTCCAGCGAAGTCTTTCCATGTCCGTGTCTGTATTGACGTATCAATAAGAACTTATTCTCTTTGGTTATGGCTAACGTACAAACCCAATCCGGATATTCATATATATAATAGTTGGGTATTTCGTTCCCATTGGGTAATTTGACGTGATCGCGACGGACAGTGAACCAAGGCACCCGTGATAAGTATTCACTGCTCAGTACCGTCCATTTCTTATCATCTGTATTATCCATCACTTTTTTATTCTTCCAGAACAACAACGTTCATGAAAATATTTTTAAATGGTTTATCTTTCTCGTTTGTTTTTACTTTTTGTATTTTGTCTACCACATCCATTCCTTCTATCACTTCACCGAAAACAGTGTATTCATTATCAAGGTGAGGTGTTCCTCCCCTTACCTTGTAAAATTCACGCTGCTCTTCCGTGTATGTGATTTCCGGTTTTCTGGACTCGGCTTCTTTTTCTGCTTGTCCGAGAAGTTTGGCTCTTAATTCAGCGATAGCCTCTTTCCTCCCATCTTTATACATGCTCTTTATGGAATCCATATTTTGAGATTGTAAGTCAGAATATATTTTTTGTTTCAATCGCTCGAAACGTTGCTTTTCTATTTCATCCAGCTTGTTGTCGGAACGGATTACTCCTGTTACAATATAAAACTGGGAAGGGTCAGATGCTTTTTCCGGATTTTCCGCGTCTCCCCATCGAGCGGCGGCCAAAGCCCCTCTTTTATGGAAATACATTGGAAATTTTATTTCAGCAGGGATTGTGCTTCCCATTGTTTTGTCTTCGGCGATGGTATCCTTCTCTGCCATATTTCTGGTCTTAGGATCACCGCCTTGTATCATGAATCCATCTATTATTCGATGAAAAATCAGGTTTTTATAGAATCCTTCTTTTGCCAGTTTCAAAAAATTGTCTCTATGGATAGGCGTTTCGTTGTACAATTTTACTTTTATATTACCATAGGTAGTTTGAATTAATACAACCGGTTCTTTGGGTTTGTTGCTACACATCGTTACTGAGAATAAGATTAGAATTGAAAAGCATATAGTCTTCATGACTTTATCGTTTTTATGAATAGGAGCAAAGGTAATTATTTTAAGGTGAAAAATCGTTCTTGCCCTGTCAGCTTTCAGAATCTTTTAAGATTAGAAATTCTGCGTTATACTCGGAGACAAAAATAGAAATTATTATTACATTCTGTTAAATCCGGAGACAAAAACAAAATTGTAAAGATCAATAATCGAATGATTTATTTATCTTTGCATATCACTTATCCGGTTATTTAAATGAAAAAAGTAATTTTATTCCTGTCTGTTTTGTTGTTCGTTTTGTCATCTTGTCAGGACAAAAAATCTTATACGGTTGAAGGCTCTTTCGATACGAATATCTATGACGGGCAAACAGCGTATATATATTCCGAGACAGAAGATAGCTTAGGGCAGGTGACTCGTACAATTATAGGGTCGGATGTAATCAAAGACAGTAAATTTTCTATAAAAGGAAATCTGACAGATGATCCGGGTATGGGGATTATAACTGTTGGTGAGTTTCACATTACAGATGGATATGATGATAAAGCTTTTAATCCGGTCAATTTTGTTTTAGAACCCGGTACAATTAAATTTTCTTATTCCAGGTCGGCAATATCTATCGGAGGTACAGAAAAGAATGATGAGCTGAACAAAATGTATGAGCAGATAAGCCGGATATTGACAGTAAGGAATGAAATAATCGATTCGGGGAAAACAGGATGGCTTGCCAATAACGAGTATCAGCAAAGGACAACTCCTATCAATGCTGATTTGCAGAGCGCTATATATCTCTTTACCCGTAATAATATAACAAACAGGGCAGGGGAGTTTTACTTAAGAGAATCTCTTGAAATGTTGAGCCGTGATCAGATTCTTGAACTGTACAATATGGCGTCGGAATCGTTTCGCAGCCGTCCTCAATTAAAAACTTTTATAGAGGAACTCACGCGGGTTGTGCCCGATGTTGGTATGACTTATGCAAATGTAGAGCTTTATGATAAAGATGATAAGCCGGTTCCTTTGTCGGATTATGTCGGTAAAAGCAAGTATGTGCTTTTAGATTTCTGGGGTTCTGAAAAATCGAGCTTTGATGAGGTTCCAACTTTGATAAAGATATATAATAAATATAAAGAAAAAGGACTTGAAATAATTGGTATTCCTCAGGATTTGGATAAGAAAGAATGGACAGAAAGCGTTGCTAAATATAAAATGCGTTGGCCTCAATTGGCAGATACTACAACTTTTGCCATAGACAGATACGGCATAGAGAAGTTGCCATATACCATTTTGATCGATCAAAGTGGTACAATTATCGCAAAAGATTTGAATGGAAGTGTTCTGGAGAATAAAATATCTGGGATATTTGATGCAAAATAGACAAAGAGTTGATATATTTGTTATTTGATAGACGTTCGAAGTACTATATTTTTATTAAAATTCTATTTAAATGAAGAAGATTATTTTATTTCTTGCGGTTGTAGCTACATTGGCTACATCATGTGGCGAAAAAGATGCGTTCACTATAAAGGGGAAATTGCCGGGTGGTGAATATGACGGGCAGACTGTATATTTACAGACTCTGGATTCAACATGGTCGAGAAGTCCAAAAACATATGTAACTATTGATACAGCCAGTGTCCTAAACGGTGAATTTGTTTTTAACGGCATTGCAAAAGACGGACCTGTTATGTATTTCCTTGTTTTGGATGATGCTCCTGAGAATATGAAAGCTCCGGTAGCCGTAATTGTTGAGCCGGGACAAATCAATGTTACTTTAGATTCTGTTTCTACTGTAGGTGGAACCCCTTTAAATAACAGTTATCAATCGCTGATGTCTAATTTGATAGCAATTTCCGATGAAGCCGGTAAGTTAGAGAGCGATACCACTAACCACGATAAAGCAGCATTGGATAAGCTGTTGAGAGAAAAGGAAAATCAACAAAATCAGGCTGTATACGATTTTGTAAAGGCAAATATCCAAAATCAGGTTGGGACATATTTCTTTGTCAGAAACTCTTATAGATTTGATGTAGAGCAGACCAGAGAATTGTTGGCAGCGGTGAAGCCTGAGTTTAAAGATAAGCTGGCAAAAGTAGAAGCGCGTATCATTCCATTGGAAAATACCGCGGTAGGTAAAACTTTTACCGATATAAAAGGTAAAACACCTGATGGAAAAGATATTGCACTGTCTGAATATGCAGGGAAAGGTAAATATGTGCTGGTTGACTTTTGGGCTTCATGGTGCCCTCCTTGCCGTGCCGAGATGCCAACATTGGTAGAGGCTTATAAGCTGTATAAAGACAAAGGCTTTGAAATTGTCGGGTTCTCATTGGACAGAACCAATGAAGATTGGGTAAAGGGTATAAAGGATCTGAATATTACATGGCCTCAAATATCTGAGATCAAATATTGGGATAGTAAGCCGGTTGCTGATTATGGGGTTTCTTCAATTCCTCATTCGGTTTTGTTGGATAAGGAAGGTAAGATTATCGCCCGTGGACTGAGCGCATATGAAGTTATTGAAAAGCTTGGCGAATTGCTTAAATAACGATAACAATATATTGAGAATAAAGGGAGCTTATCCTTTAGCCGTACAGCTTTTTTTTATCTATAAATACAGTGGTAATTTGAAAATTTGAAAATTAGCGAATTTGAAAATTTGAAAATTTAAAAATGACTGTGGAGTTTGTTACATTTTAGTTAAAATATTATGAGTAGACGAGATACGAGATACAAGTTGTTGACTGTTGACTGTCGCACGTCATTGCGAGGGTTCGCCCGAAGCAATCCATTAATAGTCAATACTCTGGATTGCTTCACTCTGTTCGCAATGACGAAAAGACCGACTGTTGACTGTCGCACGTCATTGCGAGGGTTCGCCCGAAGCAATCCATTAATAGTCAATACTCTGGATTGCTTCACTCTGTTCGCAATGACGATTCTTCGAATTCGCAATGACGAAAAGGTTGACTGTTGACTGACTACTAACTACTGACTACTAACTACTGACTACTGTTTACTGGAGTTTGTTACATTTTAGTTAAAATATTTTAGATTACTTAATATAATAAAACATGAACAAAATCAAACTTACGATTATTGTACTGCTGCTCGCAGCTTATGCCGGGGCAGTTTCCGCGCAGGTGACTGTCGGCGAAAGCAAAAAGCCCGAGAGTTTTTCCGTACTGGAGATTTCCACCAATCTGACGAAGGGTGGGCTTCGCCTGCCGCGACTGACCACCGACGAGCGAATTGCCCTGACCGGCAGTAGTTCTTTCCAGGCCGAGTCCGAGAAAGCGAGCGGGCTAATGATTTACAATACAACGACCAACTGTGTGGAATACTGGAACAAACAGAAATGGGTTTCATTCTGTGACCAGCCTTGTGCCGAACCCGACCCGGCCACCGTGGATCCTTTAGTAGACCAGACTGTCAATGCCATAGCAGGGGGGGACTTTACGCTGGGACCGGTATCGGTGGGCTATACATCGGGTTCGCCGCAGACTGCTTACCTGTGGTACATTAATGATACGAACGACTACGTCACTCCTACGCCACTGGCAAGCGAGACATCCCATACCCTGACGGACAATAAACCCGCCGGTACATATTATTATTTCTGTGAGATGACAAACGCGGACTGTACCGGCAATTCGGTGCGGACAGGCATCTATACCGTTACGGTAGCCTCTAACCCCGCATCTATACCTCTCGGAACAGGTACGCTCTACGGAAAAACCTGCTTTGACATAAACAAGTCGAATTGGGACCCCGAATGCGGTACACAGGAATCCCGGGCATCTGTCGCGGTCGATTTTGCGACCCTGGGTCCTGTAACCTACGTCTTTACCGCACCGAAAAACGGAACAATAAGTGACCTGCGTTTCCAGATTGTGGACCCCGAAGATTGTGTCACCTCTTATTTGGGCGGTAAACTGGGTACGATAGCTGGTGGTGAAGAAATCGAACTGACTGTAAATTACGCGACTGATTTGAGTGATGTATCGGGTAAAATCTACAAACGTCGCCGCGACGCGGCCGCCCATGTAACCATCTACGCTATTTATAACGACGGTGTACAAGAGGTATCTATTCCGTTGCTGGTAAATATTCAGGACTGCATTTGTTGCGGGGCTTATGTAGCCGTCGGCGTGTGGAAAGAATTTATGTGCCACAATCTGGGCGCGAACCAGGGGCTCAACCCTTTCTCTCCTGCTAAAGGACTGAATGGAGATTACTACCAGTGGGGACAAAAAGACCCTGTGGCTACCGTCGACACTCCGTACTCAGCAGCTATCTCCGGTTGGTCTACTAGCGGGATAGGTTACAACTTATGGGGTACTCCAAAAACGAGTAATGATCCTTGTCCTCGAGGTTATCGTGTGCCAACACTAGCAGAGTGGTCTGGTGTTATCGATGAAGACGAATATGACAACACCCTAAGACTAAATCCTTATACAGATCCATCCGATGCTTCTTGGACCAACGACGAGACCAACTTTAGTAGTGGACGTTTCTTCGGGCCCGCGCTGTACTTGCCGGCTGCCGGCCATCGCTTCGAAGGGAACGGAGCTGGGGGCTTCCGAGGCAACGTCGGATTCTACTGGAGCACTCATAAAGCCAGCGTCACACAAACGGGCAGACTGTGTATATACGAACACGAAGGTGGCACTTATACGGACCCCTACACCAGCAGTTCTTATTATGGCTACTCTATTCGTTGTATAGCAGAATAAGCAACCGTAGGGCGCGTGACAGAGCAGATCATACAAGAGGCCGGAAGATTTTTCTTCCGGCCTCTCGTGCTTAATGGACAGCCTCTTGTTTTATTTTATCTTTTCTATTGTGGCGGCTATCTCTTCCCATTCATTATAATGAACTTTGGCTCCTATATATTGTATAACACGGGCTGCTAATGTTGTCCCTATTTGTCCGCTAACAGTAAGTGAACGGTGATGGATTAGTCCGTATATGAATCCCGCGGCGTAAAGATCACCTGCACCGGTGGTGTCGACACAGTTTACGGAATAAGCAGGCACAAGCACCTTTTCTTCTCCTTGTTGTATCCATGAGCCTTTAGCCCCCATTTTTACGATTGCGATCTCCGCGCTTTTAGCCAGGGCAGAAACAGCCTCTCCGGGGTCCAAACCAAGTAACGACCGGGCTTCTTCTTCGTTGGCAAAGACAATATCCGCGTATTTAGGAATAATCTCCAGCAGGAAGTCGCGGTTTTCTTCTACTACATTGTAACTGGCCAGATCAAGTATAACTTTTGCCCCGGCCTCTTTTGCCAGAATTATGGCTTTACGTATCAGTTCGTGGCTTTGTACCAGATACCCCTCTACGTAAAAATATTTATATCCCTCAAAGTCCCCGGCTTGTAAGTCGGTCGCGCTCAGTTTAGCAGCTGTTCCCAAATATGTTCCGAATGTGCGTTCCCCATCCTTTGATATAAAGGTAGAAGCTACTCCGGAGGCTTCTTCCGCTTCTGTGAGGTGAGAATTCACCTGATATTTAATGAGATCGCTTTTGAAGACCTCGCCATAAGAATCTTTACCTATTCGACCCAAAAAACCGGTTTCTATGCCTAGTTGGGCTAACCCGATAATTGTGTTGGCTGCCGAACCTCCCGAAACAATATTTGTTTCCAGCTTATTTATTTCTTTCGTTAATACTTCAAATTTTTTATCGTCGATAAGCTGCATGCTACCTTTCGGAAGTTCCAGAATTTCAAGCGTTTTGTCGTTGTCAATGATGGCTAATACATCTACCAAAGCATTACCCATTCCTAGTACTTTCGTCATCTGTTCTTATTTTTTTGCGTAAAGATATTGCATATTTCAGAAATAAGGTCTATTTTTGCGTCACTTTTGAGAGAAATAATTCTTCCTTAGCTCAGTCGGTTAGAGCATCTGACTGTTAATCAGAGGGTCCTTGGTTCAAGTCCAAGAGGAAGAGCAAAAGAAATAAAAGACTCTCGAAAGTAAATTCTTCCTTAGCTCAGTCGGTTAGAGCATCTGACTGTTAATCAGAGGGTCCTTGGTTCAAGTCCAAGAGGAAGAGCAAAAGAGTCGCGGAAATGTGACTCTTTTTTTTTCTCGTTTTCCTATAGTTTTACTCTTTCATTTTGGACTTTAAAAATCAGGCATATAATTCGTTGTAGATTATACAGGGCAAACGCATCTAATTTTTAATCAGATTGATTAGGTAGTTGTTGTCCCATCCTGCTTTGAGTCTTTTCCCTCTGACACCAACTTTTGTTATTTTGTCGTTTTTCAACAGGTTTAAAGCTATCCGGTTTAATAAAGAGTAGTTTTGAGCTGCAAATCCGTTTCTTTTGCGACTGCTATCTTCATTGAAACCAACATCAAGTACCCAATGCAACGAGTTTTCAACACTCCAGTGAGCGCGTATGGATTGGTTTATGAGTTTAGCATCAGCCACAAGACTACTGATATAAAGCCGGATTTCCTTCTCTGTCTTACCACTGGATTTGATATAACGTTCCGATTCTATCTTTACCAAAGTCCTTAGTCCTTCCCATTCTTTCTTTGATTCAATCAGGGAAAGGTCATCTATAACCAGGCATCTGCGGGTTTCCACCCTCCCATGTCCACTATCCAACTCTTCGTTGGAATCACGAATCGGCAGGAAACGAAAAGAATCCTCTACTTGTTTCAAAAGGTTTCCTTGATTGCCCTTGAGGGCTAACAGGTAATCAGCTTCTTTCTCTATGATTTTAGAGGCTATGTCCTTTTGGCATCCCATGGCGTCTATCGTTACGATACAACCTTTAAGTACCAGTAGTTCCAATAGTTTGGGAATAGCTGTTATTTCATTACTCTTTTCATCAACTTTTGTTTGACCCAATACGATGTGATTCTTTTCAGCCCAAGCACTGACCATGTGAACGATAGACTTTTTATCTGAAGTACGACTACCGCACATACTCTTACCATCTATGGCTACCACTTCATTCGCGCATAAATCGGCGACCGAACGTGTCCAGTCCATAAAACACTGCTCCAATTCCTGAGGATCCAATGCTGAGAATACACGATTGAATGTGTCGTGAGAAGGAATACCTCCGGGCAGGTGCAGAAACGTTTTGAGCCAGTCTTCTTTAGACTTGCCGAATTCTTCAATCTCATTCCAGCCTTCTGCTCCACAAATTATAGAGGCTATGGCGATAAATAATATATCTTCAAGATCATGCTCGCGAGTTCTTTCTACACGAGGGTCGGTAAGGGTTGAAAAATAGCGAAGGGGACTTTCCATAAAGCGTTTTCTTCGGAAAGATAGTACTTATTCCGGAATTAATAACAAATATTAGATGCGTTTGCCCTGGTAGATTATAGGTATCAATTTAAAAATTATTATTACCTTCGTAAACTCAAATATTACGTATTATGGATTTAGGAAAATATGAGGTAAACAATATTTACAATGTTGATTGTTTGGCCGGTATGAAAGGCTTGCCAAGTGAGTGCATTGATTTAGTTGTAACTTCGCCACCTTATGATGACTTGCGAAATTACAATGGATACTCTTTTGATTTTGAGAATATTGCAAAAGAATTGTTTAGAGTTATAAAAAAAGGCGGTGTTGTAGTGTGGGTAGTTGGAGACAAAATCAAAAATGGAGACCGCACATTAACAAGTTTCAAACAATGCCTATATTTTCAGGAGATTGGCTTTAATGTTCACGATGTAATGATTTATCAAAAGAAAAATACGCCTTTTATGCGCTCCAACGCCTATACTAATTGTTATGAATTTATGTTTGTATTTTCGAAAGAAAAAGTTTATACATTCAATCCATTAAGAACAAAAACAGTGCGGCACGGAATAGAAAAATTGGTTGCTAATAAAAAAGCAGACGGAGTTAACAATAAAGTTGTGGCGGAATTAAAAGAAGAAAAAACGCTAACAAATATTTGGAGTTATGCAGTTGGCCTTGGTGGCTCAACAAACGATAAAATCGCATTTCAACATACTGCAATTTTTCCCGAAAAATTAGCTCATGACCATATTTTATCTTGGACAAATGAGGGAGATTTAGTATTTGACCCTTTTAGTGGTTCAGGAACGACTTGTAAAATGGCAAAATTAAACAAACGCAATTATTTAGGAATGGAAATATCAAAAGAATATACCGACTTATCTGTTAAAAGATTGGAAATGATGTTGCCGCAACTTTTCTAACTTTCTTGATGTTTTTTTAGGTATTCTATTGCTTCTTTCATTAACTCAATATTGTCTTTGAAACGCCCTAAGCCTGTATTACAACTATCGCAAATTAAATCTCTCGCATTCCCTGTTTCATGGTCGTGGTCAATTACTAAACTTGCTGTAATATTCGGAATTGAAGCTTTTTTACAAATTGGACAAATAAAATAGCCTTCTTTTGTAATCTCTACTTCTTTTACTTTCATTTTTTTCTTTTCAGAAGTTTTCAAAGAAGCTCCGTCAATAATTTTCCTACATTCTTTACAAGAAGGTCGTCTAGTTTGTCCCGCTTTTGCATTTTGATTTATATCAAATTTGTCTATTGGTTTGAGAATATGACAAACATTGCAAATTTTTGTTTCATATTCTGTTTCTGTTCCTTTGGGTCTGCCTGTTTTTGATGTATCAAGAAATTCAAGTTTTGATAATTCAATCTCAACTTCTTTTAGTTTTCCAATAAAAAATACTTTCGCTTTTGTTATTGTAACCTCTTTTACAAAACCTACAGAATTTTTTTCTAACTCATTGACCGTTTCAGTTAAAATTACATAATCATTTACATTTATCATGTTTTATTGAAATAAATTTGAGTTGAAAAATTCTGAAACGGAGATTTTACAAGTATTGGCAATTTTTTCAATGTTTGCAATAGAAACATTTCTTCTTCCTTGCTCAATACTTGCAATGTAAGTTCGGTCTAAATTGCATTCAAATGAAAATTTTTCTTGACTTAACCCTTTGGCAACACGTAATTCGCGTAGTCTTTTACCGATTTTTTCCTTAATATCCATATCAAAAATAAAAGCGTGAAGTTACTTTATTGTAGATTTTCATACAACGGACTATAAGTATAGATGTGGTTTTTTAATGAATATACTACAGTCAATAATAAATCAAGATTGGAGTAGTTTTAAGGTATTTTTTGCCGTTTTGGCAATCCTTAGGCTTGCATTTTCGTTTCGGTGCTGATAGTTTGCCCTTTATCAGTCTTGCACACGTTTTGCACACATTCGGAGATTGAAAGATAGCCGATGGTATTAGGAGATAAATAAAAGCGTCATAACGGGTCTAAAAGAAGTCCTATGACATCCTATGAAAATACATATAAATGACCGAAAATGAATAGATTGCACCTGTTAATCAGAGGGTCCTTGGTTCAAGTCCAAGAGGAAGAGCAAAAGAGTCGCGGAAATGTGACTCTTTTTTTTTCTCTATAACATAGAATTCCAGATGGATTTGGAAAATTATACTTCATTTCCGCAAGTAAAACCGCCTATCTTCCCAGACGGACGGCTCGATTAACCTTAAATCCATACCTTGAATATCAACTTTCGAAAGAAAGAAAATACAATACTTCTGTATTTACTTAGTCATATTTGATCACAAGATAAGATTCTTCTTCCATTATTATTTAGCGTTTACATGAGGACATACAGTAGTAATTACCTTTTCTGTTCCAGACTTATCACGCATATCTTTAGTCTTTTCGAAAAAAACGGCAATGTGGGGAGTCTTCATATGAGCCTGATGTCCGGGTTTGTTTCCCCATCTTTCAAACAAGTGAAATTCAGTACTATCCTTGTAGGATTCAAATAACTCATAGGCAAGGCATGTTTCTTCTTTCAATGTTTCAGATCTACATTCTTCAAAGGCCGCTTTGTATGCTGACACAAATTCGGGTTTGATCTTTTGTGGAATATTCATCACAATTTCATACGAGTCTTTGTCCGCGCTACAACAATCTTCTGTTTTAGTGGTTGTATTCGCGCAACTAATTAGCGCCAAAACACATCCTGTAATAATTAGATATTTCATAATATTCATAATATAAAATTTGATAGTATATTAATAGTCTTTAAAGATATAATTTTATTTGACTGAAGTGTCTTATTTTATTAATATATATCTACAGATTCGATCTCTTAACCCTTAAACACTCTTGATACTGGTATTCCAGACCCAAGTTGTGATAAAATACCCCGCCACCAATACCTGCATAACCTAATGTAGAGAATGATCCTATTTTTGATTGAAACGACAGCTGTTACAATAGCGCATTCTATTGTTATGCCTAATCTTTGATTAGTAAATTGTTGTATGATGGAATTTCAGGCAGATACTCATATGTCTGTTTTTGATAGTCCATTTGGCAGCAATAATGATTCAGCCCGTTCGAGACAATCAGGTATTTAACCTTGAGCACAATGTTGTATCTCACTATCTGGTCAAAAACAGTCTGGGTTATATTTACGTCGGGAGACTTATACTCTATTATCATTGCCGGAGACAGTCCACGGTCATATATAACTGAATCGCAGCGTTTTTTTTGTCCGTTCAGATCAATTTGTATTTCGTTTGCAATTAGAGTTTGCGGGTATCCTTTTTCGGTTAACAAAAAATTCACAAAATGTTGACGAACCCATTCTTCGGGAGTTAGTGTCACAAATTTCCGGCGGATAGGATCGAAAACCGAAGCCTTTCCATTAACTTTTTTTACATTTATATCGAACGGCGGTAAATTTAACTTCAACATTTGCTATCTTTGTTAATTCTCAACAAAAAATAAAAGATACTTGTTTTAACTCGAACAAATGTAAAATTAATATGAAAACGAAACAAGAAATAGTGGATAATTGGCTGCCACGCTATACCAAGAGGCCTTTAAACGAGTTCACCAAACATATATTACTAACTAACTTCGCCAAGTACGTAGAAGTTTTTGCAAAGCATTTTGATGTGCCTATCCTGGGTTTGGATGGAAATATGCCAAACGCTTCGGCCGGAGGCATCACCATTATCAACTTTGGTATGGGTAGCGCGAACGCGGCTACAATAATGGATCTTCTTAGCGCGGTAGATCCGGAAGCTGTACTATTTCTTGGTAAATGCGGAGGGATTAAGAAACAGAACAATCTCGGAGATTATATACTTCCTATTGCCGCTATCAGGGGTGAAGGAACATCGAACGACTATTTTCCGCCGGAAGTACCATCTTTGCCTGCGTTTAGCCTGTTGAGAGCGGTATCTTCCAATATTCGTGACTTTAAGAAAGATTATTGGACAGGTACGGTTTATACGACTAACCGCCGGGTATGGGAGTATGACGAAACATTTAAAGAATATCTTCGCAGGATACGCACAATGGCGGTAGATATGGAAACGGCCACATTATTTACTTGCGGATTTGCTAACCAGATTCCGACAGGGGCTTTGTTGTTGGTCTCTGACCAGCCGATGATTTCGGACGGAGTAAAAACAGAGAAGAGCGATAATGTTGTGACTCAAAACTTCGTGGAAGAGCATGTGATGATCGGTATTAAAGCTTTGACTACATTGATTAATAACGGGCAAACTGTACGTCATTTGCGTTTCTAAAATATGACTTTCGAGCAGATTATAACCGGTATAAAATCACGGGACTTCAAACCCATTTATTTATTGATGGGGGATGAGCCTTACTATATAGATGAACTGACGAGTCTCTTTATCGATACGGTATTGCCTGAGGAGGAACGAGATTTTAACCAAACTATTCTTTACGGGATGGAGACTGATGTAAAGTCGGTAATAACTCTGGCCCGTAGTTTTCCTATGATGTCGGATTACCAGCTGGTTGTGGTCAAGGAGGCTCAAAACCTAAGTAAAATAGAAGAATTGGAGGTGTATGCTAAAAATCCTTTGCATACTACAATTCTTATCTTGAACTATAAAAACGGGAGTCTCGATAAGCGTAAAAAGCTATATGCGGAAATAGAAAAGCATGGTGTGGTTTTCGAATCGAAAAAAATACCCGAATATAAAATTCCAGGATTCATTTCCTCCTATGTGCAAACCAAAGGATTAGGGATAGATCAGAAATCCGCCCAAATGTTATCGGATTATTTAGGTAACGACTTAAGTAAGCTTACCAATGAAATAGCCAAATTGTTAATCGCGATTCCACCCGGTCAGAAGAGGATAACAGCCGAATTGATAGAAGAAAATATTGGGATCAGTAAGGATTTCAATAATTTTGAACTGTTGAAAGCGATTGTTGAAAAGGATATTTTTAAGATTAATCAAATCGCGGATTATTTTGCTAAAAACCCTAAAAACAACCCTTTGGTAATGACTATGTCTGTTTTGTTCAATTTTTTCAGCAACCTGATGGTTTGTTATTGGGCTAAAAATAAGACAGAACAAGGTATTGCCGCTGAACTGGGATTCAGAAATCCTTATCAGGCAAAAGATTATGTGCAAGCATTGAAGAATTATAAAGCTTTTAAAAGTATGGAGATAATTAGTCTGCTTCGCACGTATGACGGTAAATCGAAAGGAGTAGGGAATATTTCTGCTTCTGATGGCGAATTGCTAAAAGAGTTACTGTATAAAATTACACACTAAGAATATTGGCTAATGTTGCAACAGCGAAAGAAAGATTTTTTACAGCGTCTTATCGAAGAGTTTTTTAAGAAACTCGAACAATTGGTAAGTGGAGAAGCTGTATTGGAAACTTCCGAAAAAGAAGTGCTTTTGAATGAGTGTTTTAATTTCTTTTCCGAAAATTTACAAGCTGAAAAGAATGATAGCTTGGTAGATTTAGTCGAAAAGATTTCAGACTATGATTTGCTTGAGCAATATGCAAAACTTTTAATGACAGAATACGATCTTTCCGAAATTAAAGATAGGGAAGGATTGTTGAAGTCCTTGTCTATAATCGAATATTTAGAAAGTACGGATAAAACTTTCTCATGGGAAAGAACGATTCTGAAAGAAGACATACTACGCAGGCTGGATGATGGATCTTAAATGCTGATGAGGAGATTTTTTTCTGTGCCAAGACAGAAATATTTCTGTAGCCAAAGTCTTCATTATAAATGAATATCATGAAATATATTTTACCTTTGAATAAATCAATTATCAGATAGTGGAAGCTGCAAATCATTTAATTCTTATATTCCAGATACTCTATATTGCCACCGCGTTAGGCACCATGATTGTTGTTATCTCGGAAAACAGGAATCCCCTGAAAACGATTTCATGGGTATTGATTTTGCTGTTGCTGCCTCTTGTCGGGCTTATTATATATTATTTTTTTGGGGAGGATAGCCGCAAACAGCGCCTTATCTCCCATAAAATGTATAAAAAACTGAATCGCCGTTCCATCGGCCGTAAAGAGTTATTGGAAGCACTTAATCCACCGAATGAATATAAGGGTTTGGTGAATTTATTGAATCGGTTGAAAAGCTCTCCTTTATATGGCGGAAGCAGTGTTAAGTTTTATTCTGATGGGGTATCCAAATTCGAAGACTTGTTTGCTGAGCTCGAAAAAGCAGAGAAACATATCCATATTCAATACTATATCTTTTTAGATGATGAGGTCGGGCGCAAAACACGGGATATTCTGGTGCGGAAGGCATCGGAGGGCGTTGAAGTGCGTTTAATATATGATGATGTAGGCTCATGGAAGGCTAAGCGTGACTTTTTTAAAGATATGCAAGCCAGAGGAGTAGAGGTTCAGCCATTTCTAAAAGTTGCCTTTAAGATATTGACAAGTAGAGTTAATTATCGGAATCATCGTAAAATAGTTGTTATAGATGGAAAGGTTGGCTTTGTAGGAGGTATGAATATTGCAGACCGGTATGTGCGAGGTATTAAATCCGGGATATGGCGTGATAGCCATATTAAGATCGAAGGAAAAGCTGTAGCAGGATTGCAAACATCATTCCTTATAGATTGGTATTCTTCCCGGAAAGAATTTTTAGCTTCGGATACATACTACCCGGTACTGGCAAATAAAGGTGATAATATGATGCAACTAGTTACCAGTGGGCCGGTCGGAAGATATAAAGACATTCACTTGGGTATTTTGCAGGCCATATCAAACGCTAAAGAAAGTGTTTATATACAAACTCCTTATTTTGTACCTACCGATTCTCTTTTGCAAGCTATGCAAATGGCTGCTATGCGCGGGGTAGATGTAAGGCTTATGCTTCCCCGTCATTCGGATACAACATTTGTACATATAGCTACTATGTCTTTCTTAAAAGAAGTGTTAGACGCCAAGGTTAATGTTTATTTCTTTGAAGCAGGATTTCTGCATTCAAAACTGATGACCATAGATAATTCGTTGACTATAACAGGTTCTGCAAATATGGACATACGTAGTTTTGAGCACAATTTTGAGATTGATGCGTTTATTTATAGTGAAGATACATGCCGAAAGGCACAGGAAATATTCTTTAAAGATATGGAGCAATCCACACTGTTGCCGGCTGAAGAATGGGACAAAAGATCTCGTTTTGCAAAGTTTAAAGAATCTGTGATGCGCTTATTTTCTCCTTTATTATAATCATATTTTCTTTCTCATAGAAAAGGAAACATAGATTATTCTGATAAAATATACCTCCTTAACTAGTTTAATATCACGATGAAATGTTTTATGATGGATTCTATAATTAATCTTTGTTAAGCAAATATGTAAGAGAAAATGTAAAGAGAAAGGAAAATAAAGACTGTTTTATTTGTTTTAGTTAAAAAAAAACTATCTTTGTGCCTTGAATTAGTCTTTTCCACTAGGTTTAGAGGAACAGGAAAAGGGTTTAGAATATTGAATTTATATAGAAACATATCTTAATAAAATTTTATTAAGTAAATAATGAGTAAAGTAGCATTTATCACAGGCGTTACGGGACAAGACGGAGCATATTTATCAGAATTTTTGATAAAGAAAGGTTATACAGTCCATGGACTTAAGAGAAGATCCTCTATGTTTAATACAGACAGGATCGATCATCTTTATCAAGATCCGCATGATGAGAATCGTAATATGATTCTTCATTATGGAGATATGACTGATAGTATGAATTTGACACGTATAATAGGGGATATTCAGCCGGACGAGATATACAATCTAGCAGCGATGAGTCATGTTAAAGTTAGTTTCGATGTTCCTGAATATACTGCGAATGCAGACGGTATAGGCACCCTTCGTGTTCTTGAAGCCGTTCGTTTATTGAACTTAACTCATAAAACCAGAATCTATCAGGCTTCGACATCTGAACTTTATGGTTTGGTACAGGAGATCCCTCAAAAAGAAACAACCCCGTTTTATCCAAGGAGTCCTTATGCGGTAGCAAAACTATATGCTTATTGGATAACTGTCAATTATAGGGAAGCTTACGGGATGCATGCCAGTAATGGTATTCTTTTTAATCATGAGTCTCCCTTAAGAGGAGAGACATTTGTCACCCGGAAAGTTACACGGGCAGTTGCTCGTATAGCATTGGGCCTTCAGAAGAAGGTTTATATGGGTAATTTATCAAGCAAGAGGGATTGGGGACATGCTAAAGATTACATCAAGGCCATGTATCTGATTTTGCAACAAGATACACCGGACGACTATGTTATATCAACAGGAATAACAACAACAATTAGAGATTTCATTCGGATGTCTTTTCTTGAAGTTGGTGTGAAAGTTGATTTTCGTGGTGAAAACGAAAATGAACAAGGTTATGTGACCGAAGTAAATGAACAAAAATTTTCTGAAGTGGTCGGAGCAGACTATCTCGACGGTTTTAAGAAAAGAATAGGTGAAGCTGTTGTTGGTGTTGATCCCGCTTACTTCAGACCAACAGAGGTTGACATACTTATAGGTGATAATACAAAATCACGGACTAAATTAGGTTGGGAACCGCTATATAATCTCGAGACATTGTGCCAAGATATGGTTGTTCATGATGTTGAGTTGATGAAAAAAGAAGAATATCTCAAAAATGGGGGATACAGAATTCTTAATTATTTTGAATAAGAGGAGAGATTGATGATTGAAAAGAATGCTAAAATATATATAGCCGGTCATCGTGGGCTCGTTGGATCTGCAATTCTTAGAAGTCTTAAGAATAAAGGATATTCAAATTTTGTATTGAGAACCCATGCGGAATTAGACCTTACAGATCAAAAAGCTGTTGATGAATTTTTTGCAAAAGAAAAGCCTGAATATGTATTCTTAGCTGCGGCAAAGGTCGGCGGAATTATTGCAAATAATACATATCGAGGACAGTTTATATATGAAAATCTGATGATTCAAAATAACGTTATTCATCAGTCATATGTAAATAGTGTAAAAAAATTAGTATTTTTGGGGAGTTCTTGTATCTATCCCAAAGAGGCCGGTCAGCCAATAAAAGAAGAGTATCTGTTGACCGGACCGCTGGAATATACGAATGAACCATATGCCATAGCTAAGATAGCAGGTCTAAAAATGTGCGAGAGTTATAATATTCAATATGGTACTAATTTCATCGCAGTGATGCCGACTAACCTGTATGGCCCGAATGATAATTTTAATCTGGAAACATCTCATGTGTTACCGGCTATTCTACGAAAGGTACATTTAGGAAAGTGTATTGAAAACAATGCGTGGGATCTTATTCGGAAAGATTTGGATATGCGTCCGATTGAAGATGTTACCGGTAATTCGCAAGAAAAAGATGTATTGAGAGTTCTCGAAAAATATGGTGTGAGAAAATTGGGTGATAAAGTTCAAGTCGAATTATGGGGATCTGGAACTCCAATGAGAGAATTCCTGTGGAGTCAGGAAATGGGTGATGCAACGGTTTTTGTGATGGAGTCTGTAAACTTTTTAGACTTAAACAACGTTATAAAGGATAAAGAAGTTAAAAATACTCATATCAACATAGGTACTGGAGTTGAAATATCTATAAAAGATGTTGCGGAACTTATAAAAAATATAGTTGGTTTCTCAGGTGATTTATGGTTTAACACAGAAAAACCTGACGGTACAATGAGGAAATTGTCAGATGTGTCAAAACTCAATTCGTTAGGATGGCGGCATAAAGTTGACATTGAGATGGGTCTGAATATGTTGTATACTTGGTATACAAAAGATAATTAAGAGAAAAAAGAGTGTTTAATTATAATTAAAAAGATTGATTATGAAAAAAGTAAGTTTACTTTTAGTTTTGGTTTTTGCGGCTATTACTATATCTGCTCAGGACAGTGGATTTAGTACTAAACCTGGTCGTATGACGACTTTTGCTGATAATGGTTTTTGGGATAATTGGTTTGTCGGTGTTGGTGCTGGCGCAAATTTTGTATTGGGTGATAGCAATGCTGACGCGGACTTTTTGAACCGTTTTACTGTGGCTCCTACTATTCAGGTTGGAAAATGGTACAATCCGTTTATCGGAGGCCGTTTGAAAGTTCAGGGTGGGGCTTTGCATAATTTCATCAATGATGCAAAATCTATGATTCACAGCAAATATGTAGCTGGAGAAGTTGACTTTTTGTGGAATGTTTCTAATTATCTTGGAAAATATAACGAAAACCGTTTTTATAGCTTTATTCCTTATTTAGGAGTAGGTTTTGGTTACGGTTGGGATTATAAATTACATGATAAAAAATATCAGGGTAAGCAAAGAAACTTTACTATCAATGGTGGTATTATCAACAAATTCAGATTGTCTAATAGGGTAGCTTTAGATATCGATCTATCAGCTGCGTTGCTTAAAGAATCTTTTAATGGCGCTGGTGGTAAATCTTATGATGGTCTTGTTGGTGCTTCTGCTAGCTTGGTATTCAAACTTGGTAAAGGTGACTTTTCTGAAGCATTGCTTAGTGATCAAGGGCAAATCGATGATTTGAACAACCAAATCAACAGACTTCGTCAAGAAAACGAACAACTAAAAAATCGTGCTCCGATTGAGAAGATCGTAGAGAAAGAAAAAATTGTTTACAGAGATTCTGACAAAAAAGAAGGTTCTTTCGTTTCTAACGTAGTATTCTTCCGTCTTGGTAGCGCAGTTATCGACAAAAACCAAGAAGTTAGCATTTTCAACACAGCTAAATATCTACAAGATAACTCTAGCAAAAAAGTGAAAATTGTAGGTTATGCTGACAAGAAAACTGGAACAGCTTCTATCAATATGAAACTTTCTGAAAAACGTGCTAAAAATGTAGCTAATGCGTTGATAAACAAATACAACATTGCTAGCAACCGTGTGACAGTTGAGTGGAAAGGCGATACAGAACAACCATATGCTGAAAATGCATGGAACCGTGTTGCAATTTTCTTTGCTGAGTAATTTGGTAAAGAGTAAAATACAAATAAAAAAGAGTGGAAATTTTCCACTCTTTTTTTATATATCAAGAACGATTTCAGTTTTCTGAAGTTATTTATCTTGCATAAGCCTGTCTTATTCCTTTGTTTCTTCGCCGGCTATCTTTTCCTCAGCCTCGAAATCAATACCGGATTCAATTAAAATATTATACCAACTTATCATTTTTTTTATATCGGTAGGATATACTCTGTCTTTATCGAATTCGGGTAATACTTCTTCAAAATATTTTTTTAATTCTTCAGGTTTTGAATTTGGAGCCATAGAAGCCTTTTCTCCGTTTTCCTTTTGTTTCATCGAAAGAAGTATATTCTTCAGAGGTACATCATCCGTTTCCGTATAAATTGATATATCGCCAAGAGACACAACCTTGTCCCGTGGATGTACAGGGATTTTTTTCTTATCTATCAATGACTCTACAATAATCATATTTTTACTGTTAGATAGTAATTTGTAAAGTCCTGGTTTACCGGAAACAGATAAAATTGTTTTAAGCATAATAATTATTTTTATAATTCAGTTAAGTTCGATTTAGTTGATCGGCAAAAATAATGCGAATCGTTTGAATATAGAGAATAAAGTGACAAAATTTTACAATCAGAATATTTGTTTATATACATGGCAGTAAGGCTTTGTTCCCTTGTGCTCATAGTATTGCTGATGATAATCCTCTGCTTTCCAGAATATCGAAGCTTGTTTTAGCATAGTTGCTACTTTATAACCTTTATTTTCCAGTATTTTAATATATCTCTCCGCCACTTCTTTTTCTTCATTATCAGTATAAAAAACGCATGACAAATATTGTGGCCCTATGTCTGGCCCTTGTCCATTAATTTGAGTAAAATCGTGAGTTTCGAAAAACAACTTGACCAATTCCTCATAAGAGGTTTTAGTTATGTCATATTCAACCTCTGTTGTTTCCAAATGTCCGGTATTTTTCTGACAAACCTGTTCGTAGCTCGGATTCTCTACATGTCCACCCATAAATCCAACGGCCGTATGAGACACCCCTTTAGCTTTCATAAAATAGTATTCTGTTCCCCAGAAGCATCCTGAGGCAAAATAAGCTTTTCTTATCATTTTATTTTCTTCTGCTATAAATTTTAACGATATTGAATTAACACAATGCCTGGTATTTTTTGCTGTGAATCCTTCATTAAGGAAAACGTGCCCCAAATGGGCTTTGCAGTTGTTGCAGATAATTTCTGTACGCATACCATCCGGATCAGGAACTCGTGTAACTGCGCCTTTGATTTCATCGTCGAAAGAAGGCCAACCACAGTGTGAGTCGAATTTATCTGAAGAATTGTATAGTGGAGCGTTACATTTTCTGCATACGTATACACCTTTTCGCTTATTGTTGATATATTCTCCCGTATATGGGGCTTCTGTCCCTTTATGAATAATGATCCGCTCTTCTTCGGGGGTTAGTTTGTTATATTGCATACTTTTTTCTTCTGTTTTATTTTGGCCTTGAATACATGATATTCCTGTTATGGCAATGAAAAGCATGTATAAAAGCCGGTTCATATTGTTCTGTAATATTTAATAAAAGCAAATAACTTCCTTTTTTTGGGATAATCGGGATCATACATATGAGCATAAGCTTCTCTTTCGAATGAAATATTCTGATATGCTTTTATTTTATCTCTATATTGAATTAATCTTATAATCCATTCGAATATGTAAGCTATGTAAAAAAAGATGATAATAAGTTCCAGCATTTGCCGCGTATGTATCCTTTCATGATTTTTTTCAATATCATTTAATACGCCGTATCCTTTACGCGCTATAATTAAACCGAATAAGTTTATTGCGCCAAACCCTTTTGGTGGAAAATGTTTATTGTATATTATTTTCATCTATAAAATAAGAAGCAAAAATATCTCAGCAAGGCATTGTTCACAAGTTTTTTCAGGCAAATTTTGTTAAAGCTTATATTTTAAATAACTTTCGCCTTTTAAAATAACACCTTAGATATGGAATTAGTTTATGCGTCAATAGTATTAGTACTGTCAATTATCTTTATTTTCTTTCTCCAAAGAAGTAATAAATCGCGGGAAATTGATTTGAAAAATGAGGTAACTCGCTTATTGCAAGCTAAAGATCACTTAAAGAATGAACAACTCGATTATGTTCGGGAAATTACCGAATTAAAAGGACTGTTGCAATCGAAAGAAGACCAACTGCGGATTCAGCAAGAGGAATTGGTAAATACACGTAACCAGTTAAACAAAGATTTTCAGTTATTAGCAAATCAAATTCTCGAAGAAAAGTCATCGCGGTTTACTGATGTCAACAAATTGAATATGGAAGCGATACTGAAGCCTTTAAATGAAAAATTGGCTGAATTTAAGACCAAAGTAGAGGAAACTTACGATAAGGAATCTAAGCAGCGTTTTTCTTTGGAGGAGCGTATTAAAGAATTGGTCGCTTTAAATAATCAGATCAGTGAAGATGCCAATAATCTGACGAAGGCGTTGAAGGGCAGTAGTAAGATTCAAGGCAATTGGGGTGAAATGATCCTGGAATCTATTTTAGAAAAGTCGGGATTGAAAAAAGGCGCGGAATATTTTACTCAGGAATTTATCGCAAATGAAAAGGGCGAAAGGATACAAAACAATCAGCATAAATATATGCAACCGGATGTGATTGTTGTATATCCGGGTGGGCGTAAGATTATAATAGATTCGAAGGTTTCCTTGACGGCTTACGTGAAATATGTTGAGGCAGATGAAGACAAAGACAAACTTATTGCAGAAAAAGAGCATATAATTTCAGTTCGCCAGCATATTGATGAGTTGAGCAATAAGGCATATCAGGATTATGTGGAGTCGCTGGATTTTGTAATGATGTTTATTCCTAACGAACCGGCGTATATATTGGCCATGCAGCTAGATTCCGCGTTGTGGGATTATGCTTATCGTAAACGAATATTGCTCATTAATCCTACAAATCTGGTAGCTTCATTGAAGGTAGTCGCTGACTTATGGAAACGGGAAAGTCAAAGTCGTAATGCTCAGGAGATAGCCCGTAGAGGAGCAATTCTCTATGAGAAATTTGTTCGTTTCGTAGAGACCCTGCAAGAAGTTGGTAAGAATATAGAAAAGGCTCAGGGTTCTTATGATAAGGCATTCTCTCAGCTAAAAGAAGGCAATGGGAATTTAATAAGACAAGCCGAAATGCTTAAAGAATTGGGAGTTAAGTCTCCTAAAGAACTTTCGGAATGAAATATTTAGTTAAATAATGTCAAAATATAGAAGAAAAACGGCAAAACATGTTTTATAACATAAAAATCACTTATCTTTGTACTGTGTTTTTCATGGTATTAGATTTAAGGTTAACAATGAAGATTGGTTGTCGTGAGACAACCTTTTCTTTTTTATACTTTATAGTAATTGATTTCGTAAGTTGTTGATATTCACTCGAAAAATATTGGTTTATGTTACCGTTAAAACGGTGTTCTTTTCTTAAAATAGACCGTAGTTGGAAAAATACCCCTCTCTAATGTGTAGTAAACATGTGTAGCGATTTTAGTGCCTTTTTGGTTATAAAATCCAAGGAGTATGAATACCCGTGGTTCTTTTATTACTAAAATGATTTACGATGGTTATCACCCGGCTGTTGTGGCATCATATGCAGGTAATAGCGAGCCAATTATATATAAACACTATTTCAAGGTGATAGAAGAATCGGATACAAGGGATAAAATGAATAAAACTTTTATGTAAGTGGATGTTTTGGTCCGGTAATAATCCGCATTCAGCCCTTTTACATAGCCAGCTCTTTTCCGATGAAATCAGCGAACGGACAAGTATATTTTGACCTTGCTTATATTTTTTCCGGAAAAATATATCTATATTTGTACACTATGATGTACATCTAAAAAATAAAGTTATGAGGGTAATCAGTTCGGCGGAATTACGCAACAATATGAAAAAATACCTTGATCTGGCATCCAAGGAACAAATAGTTATCCAAAGGGGAAGGAATGAGACTTTTGTTTTAACAAAGCAGGAATATCTGGAACCGGACGAAGACTTTCGCCGGGCAATCACCATGGAAGAATTTTCTGACGGAGCTAAAAAACATATACGGAAACTATACGGACAGGATAAGAAATGAGGATAATATTTCTTCCGGAAGTTCTCGGTTACTTTAACGAATTATCTACAATCCTGTATGAAAAGGAATACTTCGGTTTTGAGGAGGATGCGCTAAAGATATGTGGATGATTTATTGGGCGACATAAAAACAACCTTGCATACAAGGACAAAGAAGCCTGCTCCGGAATATTTCAGCCGGTATGGGAAAGGGATGTATTATGCCGTTTTCCGAAAAAGTAAAAGGACGCAATGGTATGTCTTTTTCACAAGATATAAAGAAAAAGAAGAAATCGTGTATCTGATACGCTATATAAGCAATAATCATGTTACAGCCCATAAGCTTTAAAATTTGTAATTGATATATTGACCGCGTAAAACAGTGATAATCATCCCTGTATTTTCTCCAGTACCGCATAGCCAAACAGGCTATTTCCGAACATTTCAACCCGAAATCCCCAAAGATAGTGAAGCAATCCGGAAAAAGAAATAAATTTTGATGCGGTTGCCCTATATAATATTCTATTCTGCCTATCTTCATTATCTTTGTTCTCCATTTCTTTTTTTTATGTCAAAAATGACTACTTGTCAGCATGGAATAGTTTGAACACTGTCAAAAAAGCAGAAACCGTTTTTGGCACACATTTCGCTGCTTTCAAAGCAGAATATGTCAAAATTATAATATAACAATTTTAAAAATTAAAAATCATGAGTATTAAACCACTGGCAGACAGAGTGCTTATTAAACCTGCCGCTGCTGAAGAAAAAAGTGTAGGAGGAATTATTATCCCGGATACAGCTAAAGAGAAACCTCTAAAGGGTGAAGTTGTTGCAGTAGGAAACGGAACAAAGGACGAAGAAATGGTCGTAAAACCGAAAGATCAGGTTCTTTATGGTAAATATGCCGGAACAGAAATCGAACTTGAGGGCGAGGTTTACCTCATCATGCGTCAGTCTGACATTCTTGCAATTATCTAATTCAGTGTACTAGTTGAAAGTATACTGGTCTACTAGTCATAATTTTACTAAATAAATTACTAGTAAACTAGAAATCTAAAAAACATATAAACTCAAAAATATTATGGCAAAAGAAATTAAATTTAACATAGATGCTCGCGACGAGCTAAAAAAAGGTGTTGATGCATTGGCTAATGCAGTAAAGGTGACACTTGGGCCAAAAGGCCGTAATGTGATCATCGAAAAGAAATTCGGTGCACCTCACATCACTAAAGACGGTGTGACAGTGGCTAAAGAAATAGAATTGGAAGAAGCTTTTCAGAACATGGGAGCTCAGCTTGTAAAAGAAGTAGCTTCGAAAACAAATGATGATGCCGGTGACGGAACAACTACCGCTACTGTATTGGCTCAGTCTATCGTTAGCGTAGGTCTTAAAAACGTTACTGCCGGCGCAAACCCAATGGATTTGAAACGTGGTATCGACAAAGCTGTGGCTAAAGTTGTGGAAAATATCAAATCTCAGTCGATAGCTGTGGGTGACGACTTGCAAAAAATAGAACACGTAGCTAAAATATCTGCAAATGGCGACGAAACTATCGGTAAACTGATCGCGGAGGCTATGGGTAAAGTGAAAAAAGAAGGCGTAATCACAGTTGAAGAAGCTAAAGGTACTGATACTTACGTAGATGTAGTAGAAGGTATGCAATTCGACAGAGGGTATATCTCTCCCTATTTTGTAACTGATACAGAAAAAATGGAAGCAGATCTGGAAAATCCATATATCTTGATCCATGATAAGAAAATCTCTGTGTTGAAAGATATTCTTCCAATCCTGGAATCTGCTCTTAAATCGGGACGCTCATTACTTATCATCGCGGAAGATATCGATTCGGAAGCATTGACTACACTTGTGGTTAACCGTCTTCGCGCGGGTCTTAAAATCGCTGCGGTGAAAGCTCCCGGATTCGGCGACCGCCGCAAAGAAATGTTGGAAGACATCGCTATCCTTACAGGAGGTACTGTAATTTCTGAAGAAAGGGGTCTTAAACTGGAAGCCGCTACGATCGACATGCTCGGTACAGCAGACAAAGTTACAATCAATAAAGACAACACAACCATCGTGAACGGCGCCGGCGCTAAAGATGCTATTGCCGCTCGTGTTGGCCAAATCAGAACTCAGATGGAAAAGACTACATCTGACTATGATAAAGAAAAGTTGCAGGAACGTCTTGCTAAATTGGCAGGTGGTGTAGCTGTTCTTTATGTAGGCGCTCCGTCGGAAGTAGAAATGAAAGAGAAAAAAGACCGTGTGGATGATGCCCTTTCCGCTACTCGCGCTGCTATCGAAGAAGGTACAGTTCCCGGAGGTGGTGTAGCATATATCCGCGCTATCAGCGTTCTCGAAAATCTGAAGGGTGAGAACGAAGATGAGACTACAGGTGTTGAAATCGTAAAACGTGCTATCGAAGAACCTCTTCGCCAAATAGTTGCTAACAGCGGAAAAGAAGGTGCGGTAGTCGTTCAAAAAGTACGTGAAGGAAAAGATGATTTCGGTTATAATGCACGTACAGATGTCTACGAAAATCTGAATGCTTCAGGTGTTATCGATCCTGCTAAGGTTGTTCGTGTAGCTCTCGAAAACGCGGCATCTATCGCAGGTATGTTCCTTACTACAGAATGCATCATCGCTGATAAGAAAGAAGATAATCCAGCTCCAATGCCTCCAATGGGCGGCGGTATGGGTGGCATGATGTAATATCGTGCTGATTATATAATGGATGAGGCTGTCTCAAAAGTATTTTCTTATATCTATTTACATACGCTACGCTCCTGTGACCGTTGGTTGTCATGTTGAATTGCAAATCGGCGGAGCCAACAGGAGTGAAACATCTCCTTTCCTGAGGAATGAGATCCTTCGTTGCACTCAGGATGACAAAGAGGATAACACTTTGATAGTGTAATTTTACTTTTGAGGCAGCCTCATTTTATTTTCAGACGTTATTTGGTTAAATAATATTAAGATATAGAAGAAAAACGGCAAAACATGTTTTATAACATAAAAATCACTTATCTTTGTACTGTGTTTTTCATGGTATTAGATTTAAGGTTAACAATGAAGATTGGTTGTCGTGATGACAACCTTTTCTTTTTTTAAGACCTTACGTATAAATGATTGAAATTCAGCAATACACAAACCCTCTTTTCTTGAAATATCCCCTAATTCTTAAAGTGCTGTACGTAATAGTGTATTTATGAAGGGTTAAATACTATATATTTATTTACTCAAAAGTATATGTTTTTTTTTCTTATTTCATTCATAAAATATTGATGATTTCAGTCGTTTATATTTTACAATGATATTTTACGGCATTTTCCTATTCATATAAATATACATGATAAAATGTATGCAAAATAAGTATACATCTAATATCTGCTTAAATTTTTCTATCTTTATGTAGTATCAAAAATGTATTCCCATGAGAGCATATTTCATTTTAGCCATACTTATATCATATTCAATGTATACCTACCCGCAAATAGATAAAAAGATTATTCCTTACCAAGTGGATTCCGTCAGGAATAAAGATACAATCCTATTGGAAGAATTGAGAAGTATTGATACTATTAAAAGTGAACGTCCTTTTATATATATTCCGAAAGGGTTTCCTGTTTTATCGGAGGTGATAGTACTATGGTTGCTTTCTTTCATAAGAATATCAGATACCCTAAAAAAGTAAAGAATGGTGAAACTGAAGGTATTGTTGTTGTCAGATTCGTAACTTTAAAGAATGGCAGCATTGATATGAAGAAAGTGGATATATTGAAATCCGTTACTGAAGTTTGTGATAAAGAAGCATTACGCTTAGTACGAAAAATGCCTGCACGGACTCCGTATATAATAGGAGGCAGGAGGCCTTCCTGTTCCCGCTTATCAGACAATCGGTATTTATTTTGGTAATAAAGATTATGATATTGTTAAAAGGCTTAGTTATAAGGATACAAACATTACTTTAGACGAATGGCCCGATTACATTTCGGAAAGAATATGTAATCCACATACATATAAAAAGTAGAGGTCATCCATAATGTGAATAACCTCTAACCTTTTAATAAGAAGGCGTAGCTTATACTCAAATTAAGCTTATGCTAAATGTATAGAGGTTATTTCTCCAAAGGAGACAGCCTCATTTTTGTATATTCGATTCGGATTGACCTCACATTTAACTTTTTATCATCCGGCAAAACAAAAAAACAAATTCCATTATAATGTAAAATATGCAATTTATGTTATCATATTCCCTGTCCGACACATACCCGGCCAGAGGACTGCATCATCCGCCGATCATCCGGTAAATTAATGTATATAAACGACTTAAATACAAATCCTCCGCCAAATCTTCCGGTCGCCATTTCTCTGATAAGCTAATTTTCAAACATTATTAAATTGTCTTTTTTGTTTTACCCCCTAATTTCGTTTGGATAAAAATGATATTATATTGAATAAAATTAATATAATATGAGTAATTTCAACATTAGTATGAATGAATTTAACTACATCTTTCTGATGAAGAATTTATCTTTGCCTTACATAATTTTCCTTAAATCTAACGAAAATAAAAACATGAAACATCACATTCTTGCTCTGGCAATGCTCTTCCTTACATGCAGTTGCAGCGACGATATTCCCGAGCAATCAGGAGATCCCGAAAATGGCCGGGTCAGTCCATCAAAACCTAACAGTGCTATCAACGCAAAACTTTTCGATATTATTGACTTGAACTATCTGGGACTGGAGAAAGCAAAAGAACTTTACGAAGCAGAATTATATTACGATGCAGCGGAGGCTATTCTCGAATATTACAGGCAACGGACAGATATAAAAAACCCGAGTATTTCACTCATTAATATAACTGTTAGTGAAGACGACAAACTGAAGGCCAATTTTGCATTGGATAACAATCGTTTTTTTGTAAATAATTATTATGAAGATGCATCAACAAAAAAACCATATTCTCTGAATAAAGAAGGAGAAATTGACTGGACTTTCAAACCTGATGGCGCAGATGATGAATATCAGAAACAATTACACAGACATCAGTGGTTTGTTCCCCAGGCTAAAGTTTACCGGACTACAAACGATGAAAAATATATCCAATCTTGGATATCTGTCTATAAAGACTGGTTGATAAGTAATCCAATGCCCGAATCAGGAACAAACAATACTACATGGTGGCAACTTCAGGTAGCCGAACGAACTGTAGGTCAGACTCAATTGTTTGATTACTATAAAAACTCAGTTAACTTCACTCCTGAATGGTTTTCTGAATTTATGTGCCATTTTGCAGAACACGCTGATTTCCTTGTTAAGTATCCTTATACACAAGGAGGAAATATACTCATATCGCAAGCTAATGCTCTCGCATTTGCCGGAGTATTGTTTCCCGAATTTAGGAACGCATCTGTATGGATGAACGCAGGTTATAGTATTTTGGATGAAGAAGTAAAAAAGCAGTTCCTTGATGACGGTATGCATTATGAGCTGGATTTTAGCTATCATATCAGCGCAATTGCTGATTTTTATGAAACAATAAAGCTTTCCGAAGCAAACCCTTCTATAACTGGAAATTTTCCCGCTGATTTTAATACGTCCTTACATAAAGCAGCACAGATAGTAATGCACTTTACTTTTCCTAATTTCTTCGATTCTAAATCGGGAGGGTATCTTGTCCCGGGATTCAATGACACACGGCAATCATCATGGACAAGGTCGGTTCTCACAAGGAACTTCAACCGTTATGTAGAAATGTTCCCCGACGACCAGGAACTATTATATATGGGAACTGCCGGTAAACAAGGTAAACAGCCGGATCTTAATCCAAAATCGTTTATCTCGTCAGGATATTATATATTAAGGAACGGCTGGAATAAATCGTCAACCATGATGATCCTCAGCAATAATTACTCGGAAGAGGCTATAAAAGTATGGAGTCACAAACAACCAGATAACGGTACTTTCGAACTATATCACAACGGCCGGAATTTCTTCCCTGATACAGGTGTTTACTCCTACTATACATCGGGAGGAGACAACAGCAGCCGGGAATGGTACAGACAGACAAAAGTGCATAATACAATGACTTTGGATGGCAAAAACATCACAGAAGCTAAAGGGAGAAACCTTACAGCAACAGCAGCAAATAATATGGAAATCATTGCATTCGAGAATCAAGGCTACAACAATTTGAAGCACAGACGGTATGTCTTCTTTGTCGACAAATCTTTTTTTGTACTTGTAGACGAGGGTATCGGACCGGCAAGCGGCACGATCAATCTAAACTTCAATTTATGTGAAGGCAATGACAATGAAGTCGTAATAGATACCAATCAAAACAAGGCTTATACAGCTTTCGCCGATGGTAATAATATGCTTATACAGACATTTAGCAACAATGCGATAACGACCTCCTCTTCGAACGGAAAAGTATCTTATACTCCGGGAATAGAAGCTGTAAGAAAGGCCTTTTCTGTGAATATGACGAAAACAGCAGAACAAACATCCAGATATATCACTGTATTATATCCGGTTGATAACGCTGGTTCTGCACAAATAAACGCTATATTTAAGAATAACGATTTCTTGGAAACAGGCGTAAGTCTGCAAGTCATTATCAATAGAACTACTTACGATCTTAATTGTAATTTATAATATGCTATAATAAAAAAAATTGTACAATGAATCAAATTAACATTCAACTTAGATTACTGTTCTTTTTGTTGATAGTTTTATTCTCATTCGGAGTTTTTACCGCATGTGATGATACTGAAACAGTTGACAAAACAGACTTCGCAATTTACTATACCGGCATGACCGACATTGGACCGTCGATGACTGGTATAATCAGTTCGCCTTCATATATAGGAGGTACGCCTTACGATTTTGAAATAGTCAGAACAACGCTCAATGATGAGACATATTCCGGTGAAAGTTTCGAAATTGACAAAGAAAACGGAAACATAACCATCTCTAAAACAGCTGGTATTTCCGTAGGACATTACAAGCTTACAATCAAATGCTTCTCGAACGGAAAAATGTATGAGTTTAGAGACATTGTTGAAGTGAATATGATGAAACCTGTACCTGATGGTATTACAGTAGAACCAAATAAATTAAAAGCGGATTATGCTGATGTTATAGACGCATCCAGTGAGATTGAATTACCTACCGCACAAGTAAATACTGATGGAAACCACGTTTCCATTAGAAAATATGAAATAGCGAAAAGCGACTTTTCTAAATACTTTGAAATATCATCCACAGGATTGATATCCATTGTAAGGGGAGATGCAGGTTTACTGCCGGGCAAGTATATTCTCTCGCTGAAACTGACTACAGGTGCTTCTGCCGAAGATGAAGGTATCTTTGAAAATGCTGTTGAAATAGACATTACATCAAGACCTCTCGCATTGGAATATACTCCATCCAGTGGTAAAATAGAAGAAGAGTCGGTACTGAGTGGAAGTACTACGTTTGAAAGTAATGCGCCTGTACTCAAGGGTTCACCGGACGATCTGACATACTCTATAAAAAGCGTGACACCTGCCACTAGTAAGATCGAAATAAATCCTCAAACAGGCATTCTTTCTGTAAAAGAAAAACACGGATTCACTGTCGGTCAAAAATATTCCGTGAATGTAACTGTAAAAAATGCATATTCTGAAAACGGTGTCGATTTCAATAATGTTTTCGAACTGGAAGTCGTGGAATACATAGAACCAATCCAAAACTTTAGCTATGAAAATCTGGAAGTTATACAAGCCGTTGCTTTCGAAAACAGTCCGGCGGCTGAGTTCAAAGGAGATGAAGTTCGCTTCGAATTTACAGATCTGCCGGCAGCATTACAAGGTAAAATATCGATAGATCATGAAGGAAAAGTCAGTGGTCTGAAAGGAAATACAATTCCTTTGGGTAGCTATACGGTAAAAGTCAAAGCCACAAACCCGAAAAGTGATCCGGAGCTACCATCCATAGCATCTTTCTCTCTGACAGTAAAAGAAAACCCTAACTATTTTACATATGTACGTTATGGCAATAATCTCGGATTGACACCTGAAAGTAATTATGCGAACCAGTTCCGCATTGCGGTAGGTGGCTCATTGTCGGATGTAAGCCCTGTTCCGCAAACAGACGCAAAAGTAGGCCTTACTTACGAAATCCGGTCTATACATCAATCAGCGGGTACTACTATAAATACTAATTCCGGAAAAATAACCCTGGCAGGCCTTGCAAAGAAACAATGTGCAATCGTAATGGTCACAGCTGTAGCCGGAAAAGGAACTCCAGCCGAATATTCTGTCCAGACACCGGTATTCTTCCATTATTCAGATTTGGTCAGTTCGGCCAGCAACGCTGCTGAAAATGTACTTATAGAATACACGCCTTTCGTCTTACAGGTAAATCCGAATTCAGGAGGACGGTCAACCAAACCTGCCGTTACTGGCGTAAACAATATGACATTGTTTACTATGGACTACAGAAGGACATTCAATTATTACAACTTCTTCGGAACTCATCAGGATGGCCAGCCTAATGCATCAGGATCATTTTTACAGAATCTTTGGAATAACTATGCCGAAAGTACAGGTACAAATCCGAATTACGGATCAAGAAACCCACTTTCATATTATGCCAATCTTGCAAACATCGATAAAACACTGGCCTATGTCGATCCTAACTCCTACGAACTAGTAGTTAATCCAAATAAATGGATCTATAACGGTGAACCTGCAAATGGAGCAATGATAGGTCAGATAACATTCGAAACCAATGGAAAAGACCCTCAGAGCGGAGGACAAGTATTCCCTATTGTTTTATGGTTTGGTACTAATTTCTAATTACAATAAATACTATGATATATAATATAATGAAAAATATAAGCTTTCGTAAGAGCATCACGATGTTTCTGGCATTTATACTGTCAGTTGGTCTATATGCGCAACAACTTACGATTAAAGGTAAGATAATAGACGAAACAAACGAGCCCCTTATTGGGGCAACTGTTTCGATAGTAGGAAAAACAGTAGGGGTATCTGCCGATGTGAATGGTGAATTCTCCATAAAAGCCTCTAAAGGCGAAACGTTACAGGTCAGCTATGTAGGGTACATTACACAAACTATAAAAGTAGCAGGCCAGAACTCGCTGATAATAAGGATGGAGCCAACTTCATCATCTCTGGATGAGGTTGTGGTTATTGGCTACGGTTCGATGAAACGCAGCGACCTTACCGGTTCTGTGGCATCTGTCAGTTCCGAAAATATAGAAGGTTTTAAAACAAGTTCAGTTCTCGGGGCACTGGGTGGACAAGTGGCAGGTGTGCAAATCACCCAATTTGATGGCACTCCGGGTTCAGGGTTCAATGTAAATATACGCGGAGTGGGGACCCTGACAGGCGATGCTTCACCGTTATATATAGTTGATGGATTTGAAGTCGGTAATCTGGACTATCTGGCTAATTCCGATATAGAATCTATAGAAATACTGAAAGATGCATCTGCCGCAGCCATATATGGTGCCCGTGCAGCGAATGGTGTTGTGCTGGTTACAACCAAATCAGGAAAGGCAGGCCGTCCGATAATCACTTATAACGGTTCGGCCAGTTACCGCAGAATCTATAAAAAGCTAGATATGCTCAATACTTTCGAATTCATAAAGCTTCAAACAGAGGTAAACAGTAAATATGCCGATACATATTACAAAGAAGGCAATGATAATGACGGTATCCCTTACAAATACCAATCAGCAGAAGATTATATTGGTGTAAACGGAATCAATTGGCAAGACGAAACATTCCGTCCTACATGGTCGCAGGATCACAGTGTATCAATATACGGAGGTTCTGAAGAATCGAAATACAATGTTTCTTTTGCCCGGTATGATGAAAACGGAATTTTTAACAATAGCGGCTTCGATAAAACATCTGCCAAAATGAGAATCGATCAGAAACTATTCAAAAATCTGAAATTCGATGCTACTATAAACTATGCTGTAACTAACAGAAAAGGTGTGGGCACAACCGCCGATGCCGGACGTTTCAATATGCTGGCTCAAATATTAAGCGCACGTCCTACAGGTGGATTGAAAATTGATAATGAGACCTTATTAACATCAGCTATCGACCCGGAAATGCTGGAAGACGGAACAAGCCTGGCACAGGTAAATCCGGTGGTACAAACCCAATCTGTTACCAACAAAAGACGGTCCGAACTATGGTCAGGAAACTTTGCCGTTACCTGGGAAATAATAAAAGGGTTGTCATTCAAAACGGCGGCTACGTATAATACAACCTATAATCGCAACGATATTTTTTATAAAGACGGATCGAAAGAAGCTTACCGTAACGGACAAAAACCTTATGGGCAGACACAGATGGCGCGTAATGTAAGATTTACCAATTACAATAACCTTACATGGAAACAAACAATCAATAAAAAGCATAAGTATGACGTTATGCTAGGACACGAGGTATCTTATAACAGTTCGGAATATTTATTGGGGCAGGCAATGGACTTCCCATTCGATAATCTGGGAAATGATAACTTAGGGATTGGAGCTACTCCCAGTAAAGTAGAAACTGATTTTTATAACAAGAAGATGTTATCGTTTTTTGCTCGGGCTAATTATAACTATGATAACAGGTATCTGCTGACTGCAACCATGCGTACCGATGCATCCAGCGTATTTTCAAAAAACAACAAATGGGGATATTTCCCTTCTTTTTCTGCAGCATGGCGTGTTTCAGAAGAGGCATTTATGAAAGATATCAAGGCTGTATCAAATCTTAAGTTCAGATTAGGATGGGGTGTTGTAGGTAACGACCGCATTTCGAATTACCTTTCATTAGACCTGTATGAAATAAGCAAATACGGCATAGGCAGTACCACCAATACAGTATTGATGCCAAAACAACTGAGAAATGAAAATCTGAAATGGGAAGGGTCTTCTACAGTCAATTTAGGTGTCGATCTGGGATTATTCAACAGCAGATTGAATTTTACAGCCGATTTGTTTGTAAAAGATACTAAAGACCTGTTATTAGCACAATCACTTGCACATGTAACAGGTTTCTCATCGCAATATCAGAATATCGGAAAGATCCGTAATAAAGGCGTGGAACTGAGTCTTAACAGCATAAACATCCAGAATAAAAATTTTCAATGGGAGACTAATCTCAATATATCATTCATTAAAAATGAGTTGAGATCATTGCAGTCAGGCGTAAATGCGATGTATACCCGTTCAGATTTCGACAGTAACTTTACTGAGAACGATTATGTCGCAATGGTAGGTTCTTCCTTAGGTCTTATTTACGGTTACGAATTCGACGGTGTTTATCAGCATTCCGATTTTAATGCTACCCCTGACGGGAGTCTTATCCTTAAAGATGGAGTAACCGATAACCGCAGGCTTACAGGCGGAGCATTTCCGGGTGGAGTAAAATATAAAGACAAGGATGGTGATGGTATTATTACTACCAACGACCGTACAGCTATAGGGAATGCCATTCCTAAATGGTATGGAGGTATCACAAATACATTCAACTATAAAGGCATCGACCTGAGTGTCCTGCTACAATTCAATTATGGCAACGATGTTTATAATGCTACCAGATTATATGCTACTCAGTCGCGCAAAGGACGTACCAATATGCTGGCCGAAGTTGCCGACAGATGGACTCCGACTAATGCATCTAACAAAGTCCCTTCTACTCAGGGATATGTAACGAACGATGTTTATTCCCGATTTGTAGAAGACGGTTCATTCCTCCGTCTGAAAAACATTACTTTGGGATATACATTCCCTGCTAAATGGACAAAAAAAGCATATATATCCAAATTAAGAGCTTATGCTTCCGGCCAGAATCTATTCTGTATATCAGGATATAGCGGATATGATCCGGAGGTGAGTACTGCAGGAAATAATCCAATGACTCCCGGACTCGATTGGGGTGCTTATCCTAAGAGCAGAGTCTTTACTTTCGGGCTGGAAATTCAATTTTAATCAACAAATGAAGAACAAATGAAAAAGATAATATATTATATACTCATTCCGGCAATGTTAATGCTAAATGCCGCTTGTTCAGACTTGCTGGATGAAGAATCAAAAACAGACATAGACAAAGGTAAGTATATGCTCAATGCCTCCGAAGCAGAAACCGTATTACTTGGAGTTTATCGTAATATGGTGACTGATGCCATGTACGGATATCATATGTCTATATTATTCACTATGGGCACGGATATTTCGCAAGTGGAAGGTAGTACCAATGAGAATTTCCGCATCATTCCCACGAACTCGTTTTCAGCCAACCAGGCTGAGATACAAAACACCTGGGCTACATTGTATAATTCTATATATAACGCAAACGATTTTATAGAAGAGATACAGCGCAAAATGGTAAACTACACGGATGCCGACAAGAGCCTCGCCACTATTTACATTGCCGAAGTACGGGGATTACGGGCATTATACAATTTCGAATTGGTACGCAGATACGGGTACATCGCGTTGATGACCAGTAAAGCCATGTCTAACCAGCATCCTTCTTTCTTTGTGCAGGAAGATCCTGTAAAAGTCTATGAGTTTATCGAACAGGACTTATTATATGCTATTGAGAATCTCCCATATGCAATAGATGACTCTTCGCGAAAAAACAGCAGCTTCCGTCTTTCAAAAGGCTCTGCGATCGGGCTTCTTGCCAAAGTATACGCTACTTGGGCCGGTTATCCCATAAAGGATGAATCTAAATGGGAAAAAGCTGCTAAAACAGCACAGATTCTGATAGAATCGGGAAAGCATGACTTGTTGGATGATTATGAGCAACTGTGGAAAAACTCAGGAGCAGGGGTTTGGAACTCTAAAGAGAGCCTGATTGAAGTATCTTTCTATTCTCCCACTACTACAGGAGCAGCAACAGACCCTGTGGGCCGTATAGGAAAATGGAATGGGGTGAAAGCAACAGCAATCGCCGGAGAGCGGGGAAGTAATGCCGGAAATGTAAAAGTAGTGCATACTTTTGTTCTCGACTGGAGGAACTATGAAGGAGACAAGCGCAGGGACATCGCCGTTGCTAATTACAGATATGAACCCCAAAAAACACTTTGGGTAAAAGGCGCAAGCGATACGGAAGATATTGCCGTTGCCAATGATGCAGATCCTCTAAAAAAACAGAAAGAAAAGCAAAATTACACTCCGGGTAAATGGGATACCGAAAAATATGTACCTCAAAGCAACAAGCTCATTAACAACGACAAATCGAATGTAAACTGGTATATACTCCGCTACGCCGATGTGTTGCTGATATATGCAGAAGCCCTCAATGAATGGAAGAAAAGTCCTACAGCAGAAGCATATACCGCAGTAAATATGGTTCGCCGCCGCGGATATGGTTTGCCAACAAATACAACCAGTAGTGTGGCCGATCTTCCAAGCGGACTGAATGAAGACGGATTCCGACAAGCTATACACAAAGAGCGGGCATTTGAACTGGCTTTTGAAGGGCACAGAAGACTCGACCTTGTACGTTGGGGCATCTATTATGAAACTGTAAAGGAAACGGCTGGAGCATTGGGTACCTGGTGGGATTCTTCAGGTTCTCCGAATTATGCCGTTACAAAGCCGGGATATACAACAAAAGGTAAGCACGAACTATTCCCTATACCACAGCGGGATATGGACTTGATGACCCAGTTTAAACAAAACCTTGGATGGTAATAATATTAATGAGATATAAGTACTAAAGTAAAGATGAATAACTTGAAAACAAGACTAGCTATTTGTATTTGCCTGCTGGCAATGGTATCGTGCAACAACAAATCGAAGGAAGATTATAGTTGGATAAAGAAAAGTATTGATGTATCAGTCGCTCAGTTGGATATGACTGCCAGAGAAATCGCCGATTCAGCAAAAATACCCCGTTCCATATGGGCAGGATATGATGCCGAGTTCCTATGTAAACAATTAGAGAAAGACTATTCGGCATTTAAAGATTCGTTATATCTCAATCCGAACAGCAATAGAATTGGAGAGAGAAGATTAGCCGACGTTTACGACTGGACAAGTGGATTCTTTCCTGGCAGTTTATGGTATGCATACCACATTACAGGGGATAATTCGATGAAGGAGCAAGCGACCGGATTTACCAATCTGCTATATCCTGTCAGCAATTACACTAAAACCCACGATCTTGGTTTTATGATCAATTGCAGTTACGGAAATGCAGAGCGTTTTGCCCCTAACGATACGATTGCCTCTGTACTTATCCGCACGGCTGATAACCTTATTTCAAGATTCGATCCCACTATAGGAGCGATTCGTTCCTGGGATTTCGGAACGTGGAATTTCCCCGTTATCATAGACAATATGATGAATCTGGATTTACTATTCTATGTATCCCATCTTACAAGTGATAACAGGTACAAGGATATTGCCATGATCCATGCAAATAAAACAATGGCAAACCATTTCCGTCCCGATTATTCTTCATACCATGTAATAAGTTACAATAACGACGGTACAGTAGAGCGCAGGCAGACGTATCAGGGAAAAAACGATGAATCTTCATGGTCCCGCGGACAAGCCTGGGCCGTATATGGCTATGTTTCATGTTATAGGGAAACTAAGGATAAAGCCTATCTGGACCAGGCAATCAATATAGCGAAGTTAATAATGAACAGAGTTAAAACGGCTGATCTTATTCCGTTATGGGATTACGACGCACCCGATACACCGGAAACTCCCCGCGATGCATCTGCCGCATCTATCACGGCTTCCGCGTTCATCGAGCTAAGTACTATGGTTGAGGATGGTAGTAAATATTTCGATTATGCCGAAAAGATTCTTAAAAGCCTCTCCGGTGATAATTACCTTGCTGCTATAGGATCCAATCAGGGCTTTATATTAAAACACTCGACAGGTTCATTACCAAATGGCTCGGAGATAGACGTCCCTCTAAATTATGCTGATTATTATTTTCTCGAAGGTCTGGACAGATATATGAAACTGAAGAATATAGAATACAAAGATTTATAATAAGATAAAAATCCGTATATGTCAGCAAAATATCTCGTTACAGTTTTTTTCTCAGTCTTCCTGTTTTCTTCTTTATTTGCTCAAAATACAGATATAGAAAAACAGCCCGGCCAGAAGGCGCTTTACTTGCGTTATCGTGAGTGGGCGGCTCCTGCGGGTGGGAAGGTAGTGAATATGAATCCTCCGGCTTTGCTCTGGCCTGCAACCAAAGGTAAGATATACAAGGTAAGACTGTCACAGGATAAGACGTTCCCCAAAGAAAACACAATAGAAAGTAACGAGATACAATGGGCAATGTACAGTACTCACAGAAAGGTTAATGTTGGTAAATGGTATTGGCAGTATGGTGCTGTTACATCAGGCGGTGTAGAATGGTCTGACGTATACGATTTTGAGGTACAGGAGAATATACCGGAGTTTGAGACTCCTTCCATCGAAAATTTTCTAACGGATTGCAGTCTTTCCCACCCCCGGTTATACGTATCTCCATCGGAACAGAGCGACTTCAAAGAGAGGAACAGAAATAATCCGGAGGCTGAAAATATTATAAAAAAGGCTGAAAGGCAACTAAAAGCCCCCTTACCGGAAGAAGTACCTACACGCCCGCGTGACACAACCGATATGACCGTATCGCAGAAAAATGTTATGATGACTTTTATGTATCACCGTTTTGGCGATAAGGTAAAAGAGCCTGTTAAGAATCTCGCGATGGCGTATCTGCTGACAGGAGATAAAAAATATGCGGAAACAGCATTAAAACAAGCTTTGCATCTAGCAAAAATGAATCCGGAAGGATATGCTACGCGGGAAGATTTCAATTCGGCAAGTGTCATGCTGGCTATGGCCGTAGCATATGATGTCGCATATGATATGGCGACACCCGAAGAAAAGCAAACACTTCTGAAAGCTATCAGTATACGGGGAAATAAATTCTTCAACAAATATGTCAATGAGTTTGAAACACACTCGATGGATAATCACGTGTGGCAACATACATTGCGCCGGTTGTGTTTCACAGCTATTGCCACATTGAACGACCTGCCCGAAGCACAGCAATGGCTATCCTATTGCTACGAAGTCTGGTGTTGCCGGTTTCCCATACTGGGAGGACACGACGGTGGATGGCATGACGGGACAAGCTATTTTCAGGTCAACTTTGAAACATTCATCTATATGCCGTTCATGTTTAAACGGTTTACCGGTACCGACTTTTTTGATATACCTTATTATCGTAACCTTTCCAAATTCCTTATCTACTCTTATCCGAAGGACTCTTATTCCACTGGATTCGGAGATAATGCCGAAAACCAGAACAAACCGGGAAAAAGTTACTGGGGATTTGCAGATGCACTGGCACGTGAGCTACATGATCCTTATGCTCTGTGGTATGCGGACGAGATAAACGAAGGACAAAAAGAAATAGTAAATGAAAGCGCCAATTTTGCCTTTTACAGGTTAATGACCAAAAATGGATATGGAGATATAGCTCCGTGTTCGCCGGAACACTTACCTCAAAGCTTATTATTCAGAGATGCCGGTTTCGCGTTGATGCATAACGATGTAACCAATACGCCCAATGATGTGATGATTTCCTTCATGGATCTTCCCTTCGGATCGACAGGTCATGCACATGCTGCACATAACAGTTTTGGAATCAATGTGGGAGGGAAGCAAATGTTTGGAGGATCGGGACATTACAGCAACTTCACAGATAAGCATACACTGATGCATTACCGCACCCGGGGGCATAATACCATTCTGGCAGATGGCATGGCACAGGTAATAGGAGAAAACGGCTATGGCTGGATAGCCCGTTTCAGGGATACCCCTGCGTTCACCTACGTCTTGGGAGATGCCTGTCATGCTTATGGCCCGATGACTACTCCTTTCTGGATAGACAGGATGAAACAATTTGAGGTAAAATATACAAAACAAAACGGGTTCGGAGATCCGGGAATTACCCGTTTCCGCAGGCATTTTATATTTCTCAGGCCGAATATTATTGTTATATACGATGAATTGAAAGCAAAAAGACCTGTTGAATGGACGTGGCTGCTACATTCCTATAATAAAATGGAGAAAGGAGACAAAGAGAATGTAATTTGGGGACAAAATGAAGTCGCCGACAGCAGAGTCGATGTCTTTTGTCAACGACCGTCAAGAAGTTACATAACCGATGAATTCTTCTCTCCTGCAATTAACTGGAAAAACCGGGGAGGGGCTGATAATGGCCAGCCATATGAGTATGTTAAACACTGGCATCTGGAATTTTCGACATTAGATAAATCCGAATCAAACAGATTTCTGACAATAATCCAATTGGATAAAAAAGGAACGTCTAAAAAAATCGGTTCACCTAAATCCGGACAGAACGGGCTGTGGAAAGTCAACGGATGGATTATAGAAGCTGAGATGGACGGGCAAAAAAAACCTTCCCTGAAAATAAAAAATGGAAAAGGAGATGCGGTAGAATATATAAATCAGGGTAAAACTATCATTCGTGAAAAAGGTAAAATAATAGATCAACTGACAGACGAATTGCCTGATATTGTAAAATAATGTTCATACCTTTATTGTTTAAGTCAATATCATAATCACATACCATGTTTAGAATAATTGTAGCTATCTTATTCTTGCTTACCTGCCAACTTGTTTCCCCCCAGAATAAAGAGTTGATCACAATTGCCGAACGGGTAAATGTACAAGCCGATACCGCCCGGGCAGACCAGATTATAAACAATGAATGGGTAGCAGTGGGAACTAAAAAGAAACATGCTATCAGTTACGATTATACACTGCCATTTAATGGAAAACCATCATTCCGCTTCGAACTGAAAGAAAGCGACAACACCCTCGCCGGATATAGTGAAGGAGAAACAAAAGGGAGAGCCGAATTATCTTATTGTTACGCTACAGCGCAAGACTTTAAAGGGTTTACGGAAGATGTATTTCTGAATGCAGGGAAGATGAAAACTGTATATCACTACGGCAAAGGTATTTGTGAGCAAGGCAGTTATTGGAGGTATACATTTTCGATATTTGTGCCTTCAGCATTACAGAGAGATGTTTCCACAATTTTCGCCCAATGGCACGGCATGCCTGACCGAACATTGGTTTCCACACCTGAAGGAATAGTGAAAAAACTTACGGTCGCCGAATTCCTCGAGTTATACGACCAGATGATATTCAGGAAGAATATTGCCCACGATATAGTAAAAACAGTGAACAAAGATGGCTCGACAAGCTATAAAGCCGGCAAGCCTAATGGTTGGCTGATAGAGCAAGGTGGATATCCCCCGCTGGCATTTGGTTTTTCAAACGGCTACTTTTACATCAAGGCCAATTCTGACCGGAAATGGTTGACTGATAAATCCGACCGCTGTAATGCCAGTCCGGCTAAAGCCAACATTATGCAGCCATTGACATCGGAATACAAAGCCTCTACCATTGCATACAAGATGTCCTTCGATGATTTTCCAAAAGATCGCTGGATCACTTTTATAGTAGATATTGAATGGACTAAATACGGTGGTGAGTCTGAAGAAATAAAAGTTCCCGGAAAATTGGACGTTAAAATGTCCTACAATCAGGATAATCAACTTATAACCAAACATCTGGTAAAAAACGAAACAATACTTATAGGGCGAAATGACGACGATGGCTATTATTTCAAATTTGGCATCTACAGAGTAGAGAATAGCACTATTCCTGTTTGCTACAATCTAGCAGGATACAAGGAGGAAAAGTTAAATATTCCGATAAATAATTAAAAGCCTGTACTGTTATTTTTATTGAATGTATCTTTATATCTAATATCAATAAATACAGCGAGTTGTATCGTATTTACATAGATAAAAACCTGTACGATTATAATAAGCACGGATCGCACATAATATAACCGGGACAAGAAAAATGACAAAAAGAAAACTATCTGTTCTTTTACTTCTTTTGATAGTATTAACAGGAAATGCCTATACAAATAAACGAACTCCACCCATCAAATTTTCGTCATTATCTGTAGAAAACGGGTTATCGCAAAGTACTGTATTTGACATTATACAAGATAAAAAAGGATTTCTCTGGATAGCGACAGCCGATGGACTCAACAGATACGACGGATATACATTCACTGTATACAGGCACGAAAATAACAATCCGAATTCCATCCAGTCCGACTTTACCCGTAGCCTCTTCATCAACGAAGGGGGGCAACTATGGATAGGAACCGATGCCGGAATCGCATTGTACGATGCAAAAAAAGATATATTCAGCACGTATCCATATAAGGCGCAGATAAACAGTATTATACAGTCATCTGCTTCAGATTTGTATCTGGCTACGAGCGAAGGGCTGTTATCTTATAATATCGAACAAAAAACGTATAGGGTACTTTCTCCGAAAGGTGCATTATGCGAAAATTTCCATATACTGGCCAAATATACTGACCTTGTACTGATAGGAACAGACAGAGGCTTGTACATGATGAATCCTAAAGACGAAAACATCGTCTTATACAGAAAAGAATTAGCCGGAAAAAACATAATAGATATTTGTACAGGACTAAAGGGAATATGGATAGCCACCGAAGGAGACGGGCTATATTATATATCAAACTACGGAAACCTGAAGAATTACAGGAACGACAAAAACAAACCGAACAGTATTTCTTCCGACTTTGTCCGTAGCCTGTGCTTCGACAATCAGCAACGATTGTGGGTAGGGACGTTTACCGGACTCAACATTTACGATGAAGTTGAAGATACATTCAGCCGCTATTACAGTAATGAAATTGAGAGAAGGTCTATTAACCAGAATTCAGTTCGTGCCTTATGTGTTGATAATCAGGGAGCAATGTGGCTTGGCACATTCTATGGTGGATTGAATTATCATCATTCACTGCAAAACCAGTTTGAAAGGATATATCATATTCCTCATATGAATTCCCTGAGTGATAATGTTGTCAGTTGTATAGTAGAAGACAGTCCTTCTGAGCTATGGATCGGCACGAACGACAATGGATTGAATCTGTATAATCTGTCGACAAAAAAATTCACCTATTATACAAAGAATGCGAACGGCAATAATGCGATCTTGTCGAACAATATAAAAGCTGTTCTGGTAGATGGTGATTTTGTTTATATAGGTTCACATGGCGGAGGAATGGGCAAGCTGGATAAAAGGACTAACAGAATAAGAAACTATACAAATCAGAACAGTGCAGTAGGGAGCGACAATGTCTACTCTTTGTCGAAAGACACACGCGGAAATGTCTGGATAGGAACTCTCGAAGGATTGACCATTTATAACCCTCAGAACGACACATTCTCGGCATTCGATTCTTTTTTGCAAGAAAACAAAAACAATAAAGAACTTCTGAAGAAGCTGAATAAATCGCATATATATGTACTGTATCTCGACAGCAAACAGCAAATGTGGCTTGGTACGGAAAACGGAGTATATACATACTCATTCCTTACTAAGGATATAAAAGAATATAACACAGGGATTACAGACCACCCCATTACCAAAAACCGTATATACTGTATTGCCGAAGACCGCCAGAACAGAGTCTGGATAGGCACAAATCTTGGACTAAACCAGTTTGACAACATTTCGCAGAGTTTCAAAACCATCACTACCGCCGATGGATTGCCTAACAATAATATATATGGGATATTACAAGATAGTTTTGACAGGCTCTGGCTTAGTACAAACTGCGGATTAGCATGTTACAACCCCAAGAATGGAGAAATAAGAACATATACAATGCTGGACGGATTGCAAGGCGAACAATTCAATAATTACGCCTATTGCAAAACATCATTAGGTGAAATGTTTTTTGGAGGAATAAATGGTATAACTGCTTTCTCTCCCGAACACCTGACAGATAATCCGTTCACCCCGCCAGTAATAATTACCCAGCTGTTATTGTTTAACAAACCGGTTATACCCGGAGATAATACCGACATCCTGTCTGAAGATATAAGTGAGACAAAAAAAATTACCCTGAAACCCAATCAGGCCTCACTTGGATTGTTGTTTACCGTACCCAATTATTTATCAGCCCAGCACAATACTTTTGCCTATAGGCTCGATGGTTTCGACAGCGACTGGAACTATACGGACGATAGGCGCATGATTTCCTATTCCAATCTGGAACACGGGAAATATACCTTTTATGTAAAAGCGGCAAACAATGCCGGCAAATGGAATAATGAGCCGACCATACTGGAAATCGAAATCCTTCCTTACTGGTGGGAAACCATTTGGGCCAAAATATTATTTATCCTGATAGGGCTTACAGCCCTGTTCTTCTCATTCAAGTTTTTCTATAACCGTCAATTACTGAAAAACCAGTTGGCGCTAGAGCGTTTAGAAAAAGAGAAAATAGAAGAAGTGAATCAGATGAAGCTACGTTTCTTTATCAACATATCGCACGAATTCAGGACTCCGCTTACCCTGATTGTTTCGCCATTGCAGGAAATACAAAGCATGACAAACGACAAGCGGATATTAAATCAGGTGAAAACAATACAGCGGAATTCTAATAAACTGTTATACCTTGTCAATCAACTGATGGATTACAGGCGTGCCGAACTGGGAGTATTTGAATTGAAGGTCGTAGAACAAAACCTTTTACCGCAAGTAGAAAATTCCATGAACTTGTTTGAACGCCTTTCTAAACAAAAAAATATAGACTTCATATTAGAAGATGAACTAAGGAACAAACCTGTTTTGTACGACCCTCATTATCTCGACCTTATCCTGTCCAATTTATTATCCAATGCGTTTAAATTCACACCGGATAACGGATCGATTATTATCAACCTGAAATTTGCCGATAACAACTTTGTCCTGTCTGTAAAAGATACCGGAATAGGTATATCCCCTGAGTATCAGGCACGGATATTCGAGCGTTTTTACCAAATAAATTCCGATAATATCGGCACGGGAATCGGGCTTTCTTTAGTAAAACGTCTTGTAGATTTGCACCATGGGCATATTACAGTAGAAAGTGTACCGGGAAAAAGTTCTGAATTCACCGTCTTTTTTCCTCAAAATAAAGAACTTTATTCGCAAAATGAACTATCAGATATCCATAAGGACGATGTGCTCAAAAACACTTTCAGAGACGATGTAGATATTGTGCGTCTCCTGAAAGAAAATGATCGGGAAGTTGATTTACATGAAGAAATAAGCGAGAATAAGCCATCTCTGCTGATAATAGAAGACGATCCCGATGTCAGAAATTACCTCGTTGACAGCTTCCGTCCATCGGCTAATGTACTCGTTGTCCCCGATGGCGAAGAAGGGCTGAAACTGATCAAGGAGAATAAAATCGATCTTGTTATAACTGACCTCATGTTGCCGGGTATCGACGGACTGAAGGTATGTAAAAGTATCAAACAGAATATACGTACCAGCCATATTCCCGTCATTATGCTTACGGCAAAGACTAACCAGCAGGACCAGATGGAAGGGCTGTCTGTAGGTGCCGACGATTATGTATACAAACCGTTCAATATCTCTATATTGAAAATGAAAGTGCATAATATGATTAAATCCAGGGTACGTACGCTCGAACATTATTCCAATTCGCTGGATGTTGACCCACAAATGATTACATTCAATGAAATGGATAAGGGCTTTCTGGAAAAAGCCAAATCGATAGTTGAACAAAACCTTGATAATATAGATTTTTCCGTCGATGATTTTTGTGTTCAAATGGCAATGAGCCGCTCAAACCTTCATCTGAAAATGAAAGCAATAACAGGCGAATCAACTATCGAATTCATTAAGAAGATAAGGTTCAGTCACGCCTGTAATCTACTGAAAGAAGGACGGTATTCCATCGCCGAAATCAGCATGATGGTCGGTTTTAATACACCTTCATATTTTACTTCCAGCTTTAAGAAGTATTTTGGAATATTGCCTACGGAATATGTGAAAGACATAAAAAAACCGATGAATAAACAATATTAATCTTTTTTGAGATAAAATTAATATCTGCTGGCACTGTATTCCTATATTATAAAACATATATGAAAGTCCATCCGGTATATATTGTGTAATATTGCTATGCTGAATAATCCCATTCCTGCCGTGAAGGGATAATATCTGCAATATGAATTTATACCTAAAATTAAAAATATATGAAAAAACTGTCTCTTATTCTCCTCCTTATTTTCATTACTTGTTTTTCAAAAGCTCAGGAACTAAATAAGGAAGTATTTAATGTCGTTAACCTCAATTATCCCGGACTGGAAACAGTCAAAGACTTGCATAATAAAGGAAAAGATAAAGAAGCCCTTTCAGCTTTATTAGATTATTATCATAACCGCAAAGGGATCAACCATCCGGATATCGATCTTGACAAAGTGAAAATCTCGAAAGAAGAGCAGAAATGGGCTGACGATGGCCTCAAACATGTTTTTTTTGTACACAAAGGATACCAGCCTTCTTTCTTCTACGGCGACGATATCGACTGGAAATACTGGCCCGTAAAGGACAATGAACTGCGCTGGCAATTGCACCGCACCAAATGGTGGCAACCGATGGGCAAAGCCTATTACCTGTCGAAAGACGAAAAATATGCTGAGGAATGGATACATCAGTATATGGACTGGATAAAGAAAAATCCATTGACGGATGGAAAAACAGATGAAAATGTAATATATGCGTGGCGTCCGCTCGAAGTAAGTCATCGTTTGCAGGATCAGACAATCCAGTTCCTCCTGTTTCTCAATTCGCCCGGCTTCACCCCGGAATTTCTTTCCGAATTTCTTGTTAATTATAACAAACATGCCGAACATATCCTCAATAATTATTCCGGCCAGGGAAATCATCTTTTGTTCGAAGCCCAACGCGAACTGTATGCAGGCGTACTTTTTCCCGAAATGAAGAATGCGGCTGTATGGAGAAAAAGCGGAATAGATATCCTTAACCGTGAAATTAAACTACAGGTGTATGAAGATGGCATGCAATACGAGCTTGACCCTCATTACCATCTGGCGGCAATCAATATTTTTGCCAAAGCCATCAGCATTGCCGATGCCAACGGATTCAGGAATGAATTTCCTCAGTCTTATCTCGACACAGTGGAAAAAATGATTATGGTAGTGTTCAACACATATTTTCCTGATTATACCAACCCTATGTTCAGCGATGCCAAACTCGACGATAAAAAATCCATGATCATAAACTATAAGGCCTGGGCAAAGATATTCCCGGCTAATAAGGCTATAAGGTATATGGCATCTGATCGTAAAAAAGGAACGACTCCCGATAATCTGTCCATCGCTTTCAGGCCTTCAGGCTTTTATGTTTTCCGCAATGGCTGGACAGAAGATGCAACCCAAATGACACTCAAAGCCGGTCCTCCTGCCTTCTGGCATTGCCAGCCGGATAACGGAACTTTCGAATTGTATATTAAAGGACGCAATTTCTTCCCCGATGCAGGAAGTTTTGTATATGGCGGGGATAAAGAAGTATTGGAAGAGCGCGATTGGTTTCGTCAGACAATGGTGCATAAGACATTAACATTGAATAATGCAAATCTGGATAGCACAGATACCAAATGCCTGTTGTGGCAACCAAATCCGGATTTAGACAAGCTGGTTCTTGAAAATCCTGGTTATAAAGGGCTTACGCACCGACGTTCGGTATTTTTTGTCGGTCAGAAGTTTTTCGTAATAGTAGATGAAGCCTATGGCGATACGACAGGAGATGTAGCCATACATTATCAAATGTGCGAAGGAAAAATCAACATAATAAAAGAACAACTATCTGCGGCAACGGAATTCGACGATAAAAACAATGTGCTGGTACAATGTTTTCCTGCACAACAGACAAAAATGACAGAAGAGGAAGGATGGGTATCATACGCATATCGCCATAAGGCTAAACGCGAAGCATATGCATTTGTTTCCGCCAAACAGGATAACAACCCTGTCCGCTTCATTACTGTCATAATGCCTATAGAATCACAAAAATCGGCACCCCGTATAAAAGCCTCATTCGAAAATGAAAAATTCGATAATAAAGGACTGAAAATAAAAGTAGAAGTAGACAAAAAGAAATATAATCTGAATTATACTCTATGAAAAAAAACAACCTGGCCATTGCTTCGTCCCTGTTGGCCGGGGGGCTGGGCATCATGTCTGCACAACCGGCCCATGCTTTGTCTTACAAAAAGCAGGCAAAAGATAAGCCGGACATTATACTGATCGTTACCGATCAGCAAACCGCATCAGCTATGAGTTGCGCAGGTAATCCCGATGTGAATACTCCCGGAATGGATATGCTGGCACAGGATGGTATCCGCTTTAGCCGTTCTTATGTTACATATCCGCTTAGCGGTCCCTCACGAGCAAGTCTGATAACAGGGCGCATGCCCGTCGAAATAGGAGTGAAGGATAATGGCGGCAGCATTCCGGAGAGGGATATGCAGAATAGCCTGGGCTTTGTCATATCACAGTCAGGATACGATTGTTTGTATGCCGGCAAGTGGCATGCCCCCGACGAAGTGAATATACCCGAAACCGGAACAGGGTTTAAAAAAATTTGCGAGATGAACGATCCTGCACTGGTAGACAGTTGTATACCATATATTGAAAAAAAGAGAGAAAAACCGCTGTTTCTGATAGCTTCTTTTCTAAATCCCCATGAGATATGTGAGTATGCCCGCGACGAAGCATTACACTATGGTCGTTTGCCTAAACCCGATATATCCGAATGTCCTCCGTTACCTTATAATGCGGTGATTCCCGCCTATTATCCGGAAGCTATAACTTTGCACCGGCAGTGGGTTCCCAAGTCTTACCCCACCGGATTATACTCCGATAACGATTGGCGGTACTACTTATATGCTTATTACCGTCTTGTGGAAAGGGTAGATAAGGAAATTGTCAGGCTTATTGATGAATTGAAAAAGAATGGTTTATACGAAAACAGCCTTATCCTCTTTGTAAGCGACCACGGCGATGGGGCAGCAGCCCACAGGGGAAACCAGAAACGGGTATTGCAGGAAGAAATTATCAAAGTGCCGTTTATTATAAAACCACCCAATGGAAAAACGAAAGGAATGGTGAATGATGATGCCCTCGTTAGTATCAATCTGGATATTTACCAGACAATTTGTGATTATGCCGGAGCCGGAGAAAATAAGGAACTGCGAGGCAAGAGCCTGCGCCACCTGATTGATGGCGATACCAATATCCATCACGATGAAATTTACGTAGAGACAATGCTGGATGGTATTGACACCAGAGGCTGGAGCGTTGTGTGCAAGGACTTTAAATACACGCTTTACCGGTATTATAAGAATAAAGAGCAACTCTCCGACCTCACAAAAGACCCTTGTGAAATGCAAAATCTGGCTGTAGATAAGAGATATGATGAAACACTTCTGGCTATGCGTAAAAAACTTTACGATTGGGGGATAAAGATGAATGACAAGATGTTAACCAGATTGCTGAAAAATGAACTGGACAATAAATAATCTATTTATGAAACCATATAATCCATTTCTTTTATTTGTTCCCTTAGCTTTTGTCGCCTGTAAAGAAAAACCACAGGAACAAAAAAAGCCGAATATCTTGTTCATAATGACGGACGACCATACGACACAGGCGATTAGCGTATATGGTGGAAAACTTGTTGAGACTCCGAATATCGATCGCATTGCCAATGAAGGAATCCGTTTCGATAACTGCTACGCTACAAATGCATTATCCGGTCCTTCACGGGCATGCATACTGACCGGAAAATTCGGTCATATAAACGGATTTACCGATAATGCCAAAACTTTTGACGGTAGCCAGGAGACTTTCCCTATGTTATTACAACAAAACGGGTATCAGACAGCTATCATCGGCAAGTGGCATTTGATTTCCGAACCGCGAGGTTTCGATTTCTGGAGTATCCTCTCAGGACAACACGAACAAGGCGATTATTACAATCCGGATTTTATAGAGAACGGGCAGTCCATTCAGGAACAAGGATATGTAACCGATATAATTACTGACAAGGCGATTCATTATATCAAAGACAGGGATACTTCCAAGCCTTTTGTTTTGATGGTACATCATAAGGCGCCACACCGCAACTGGATGCCGGCGGAAAGACATTTGGGTGTTTTTAACGATTCTGTATTTTCCGAACCAGATAATCTTTTCGACGATTATAAAACCCGTAGCGTGGCTCCTAAAGAACAAGATATGTCGATTGCCAAAACTTTGACGAATTATTGGGATCTGAAATTGGGCACTGCGAAAGAACTAGAAAAAGAAGATTTTCCGGATAAGCGTTTCAAAGCTGTATATGACCGTATGCCGCAGTCGGCAAAGGATAAATGGAATAAAGTGTATGCCGGAAGGATAGCGGAGTACCGTAGCCGGAATATGACAGGCAAGGAACTTACCTGTTGGAAATACCAGCAATATATGCGCGACTATCTGGCGACTACCTTAGCGGTAGATGAAAGCATTGGCAGAATATTGAAATACTTGGAAGAAATAGGAGAGCTGGATAATACAATCATAATTTACACATCCGATCAGGGATTCTTCTTAGGCGAACACGGTTTTTTCGATAAGCGTTTCATGTACGAAGAATGTCAGCGAATGCCTCTCGTCATGCGCTATCCTAAAATAATAGAAGCAGGAAGCGCTACTTCGGCAATGAGCATGAATGTGGATTTTGCGCCTACGTTTCTTGAGATTGCAGGTGTCGGCATCCCTTCAGGGATACAAGGCAAGTCGCTATTACCTGTTTTGTCACATAGGGGACAGGCGCCAGAGGACTGGAGAAAATCGGTTTACTATCATTATTTTGAATATCCCGCCGAACATAGTGTGAAAAGGCATTATGGAATACGGACAGACAGGTATAAATTAATCCATTTCTACAACGATATAGACGAATGGGAGATGTATGACCTGCAAAACGATCCGAAAGAGATGAACAATCTCTATGGACAGGCCGAGTATGCGGAACTGCAACAGGAACTAACGGATATTCTGATCCATAACCGTAAATTATATAAAGACAACATCAGCCAATAGCCGATAACTCATTGGATTAATTGGTGGTAAGTAAATAAAACATATAAAATGCATAAAGTTTGTCAGCTTTTAAAGTTGATGTACCCCAATAACAATAAAAAATTAATACCAATATAATTATGAACAGACGTAGATTCATAGGAAGTGCAGGGATTACCCTGGCAGGAATAGCCGCTGGAGGTAGTGTTTTACAAAATACAGCAAAAGCGATGTCCAATAAGAATTTCAGACAAACCTTAGCTAATGATAGTAAACTAAAAGTATATTGGGGCGACATTCATAACCATTGTAACCTTACTTATGGTCATGGTGGAATGCAGGAAGCCTTCGAAGCAGCCAGACAGCAACTGGATTTTGTGTCAGTTACCCCGCATGCCATGTGGCCAGATATTCCGGGAAAGAACGACCTGCGCCTCGAATGGGTTATTGAATATCACGAAAGTGCATTCCGCCGTTTGCGTGCCGGAGGATGGGATAAATATGTGAAAATGACCAATGATTATAATAAGGAAAGGGAGTTCCTTACATTCCTCACATACGAATGCCACAGTATGGAACATGGAGATCATGTGGTATTGAATTACGACCTGAATGCTCCACTGGTAGAATGTACTTCTGTGGAAGACCTTAAACAGAAACTGAAAGAGACGAAGACCTTCATCACTCCGCATCACATGGGGTACCAGGAAGGGTATAGAGGGTATAATTGGAAACATTTTTCGGAAGGAGACCAAACTCCTTTTGTGGAAATGTATTCACGTCACGGATTAGCAGAAAGTGATCTTGGAGATTATCCTTATCTGCATGATATGGGACCCCGTCACTGGGAAGGAACTATTATGTACGGACTGAATCAGGGACACAAATTCGGAATAATGGGCTCTACCGACCAGCATGCAGGTTATCCGGGCAGTTATGGTGACGGCCGTATCGGGATATTGGCTACTGAACTGACACGGGAGGCCATCTGGAATGCTCTTAAGAACAGGAAAGTCTGTTGTGCCACAGGCGACAAGATAATAATTGATTTCCGTATCAATGATGCGACGATGGGAGATGTAATCAGAGGAAACAAACGCCATATCTACTTAAATGTGATAGGAGAAAGTGCGATTGACTACATTGATATCGTAAAAAACGGACAAACAATTGGGCGTATCAGCGGACCACTTATTCCGTTAATGCCGTCAGAGGATATGGTGAGGGCTAAGGTTAAGTTCGAATTCGGATGGAACCGTTTTGACGAACCTGTGAAATGGGAAGGAACTATCAAAGTAAGCGAAGGCACAGTAAACGAAGTTACTCCTTGTTTTAGGGGAGCACCTTATACAGCCCCGATGAAAGGCATCAAAGAAAGCCCGACATTGGTTAACCGCATACTTCAGAAAAATGAAAAAGGTGTGCAACTGGAAATGTATTCAACCAAAAACCCAAATACCACCACTGCATCTACCCAGGCAGTAATAATGGATATAACGATGCCAAAATGGGGTAAACTGATGCTCGACTTCAACGGTCAGCGTCTTGAATACACACTCAATGAGTTGTTTGTAGGTACAAAAACCCATTTTATGAATGGATGGCTGAGCGAAGCTATCCAGTCCCACAGGGCAATTCCCGTCTCGGCATTTGTATTTGAACATTTTATGACAGATGATAAGCCTGAAAAAGATACGGATTACTATTATATCCGGGTTCGGCAAAGAGATAACCAATGGGCGTGGAGTTCTCCTATCTGGGTAGAGAAAGCCTGATAAAACTTATAACCAAATTGAGAGGCAGAAAAAACAAGTCTGTAACAATTATGTTAATTTGTTTTTAGGATAAGATGAAGACGGCTCTGGTATCGTCTTCATCTTTTTGGTAAAAGTTTATCTATGTATATAGTTGTTAGCCGTTAGCTCTTAGAAGTATTGAAAAAGCCCTCTCAATCCTCCACGGAGAACTTACGTTACACAAATACCAGATAAAGTATATGTCAGGTCGATGCAACCGATAGGACTGCGATCTTCCTTCCTGTTGTCGATCCGCTTGATCCGGCAAGACAGAAACCTATTGCGTTCGAGGCAGGCTGCCAGTATACTTTTACGCTGGACATCAAGGGTTCAGATGTAATTGTGCTTGGGGCTGAGGTTGCCAACCTGAACGATGCCTTTAGTACTGATCTTCCTGTTGTAAGTATCACCCCGGATCCGGATCCTGCTCTTGATGGTTGCATCAGGAAATAAAAAAGCGGCATAGTACATGACAAAAAATATTGCAAAATCTTATATTGCCCTTACAGGGCGCGGTTTCGGGGGATTTCGTTTTCCCACCCAAGGCGTTGCCATTGGGCTATATTATGTAGCCCCTTCAGGGCATCGTGGAAAGAAACAGGCTGAAGGCCTGATATATTCCAGCCCGGGGTAACACCCCGGGGAGATGACAGACTAGGGAACCGTGCCCTGTAAGGGCAACATAATAAGTCTTTTAAATGTATGTAAAATATTTTTTGTCATGTACTATGAAAAGCGGGCAGATGCGGCACGAGAGGTCGGAAGAAATTCCAGCCCTTTTTTTATATTTATTTCTTTGAAATTCAATTAATTGCATTTGTCTGTTTGACCTATTTTGATTATTTTTATACTTTGATAATCAAATAATTATGACAATATTTTAAAACCACAAAATAGACATCGAACAATTATCAGGTGTCATACCCGAAGCCTTGTTAAACTACTTGTCAGAAAACGCGAAAGTGGATTATCATTGTTCGGCAGAACGAAACAGGCACCTTTGGTGGCTCTCCTCCTCTTATAAATATAAATCATCTTTTTGCTGTTTTGTATTCAATACTGTCAGCATATTTACAGAGTAAAAAAAGCATAGCCACAATATAAAGTAAAGGCAAGCATATGACGAACACGGCTATCAGTTGCCAACGCAGGCATCCGGGTTTGATGCGTATCCTGACGACCTGGCTGGCACGCCCGGAGATATAGAATACGGGACATCGGGATGACAACCTTTTCTTTTTTATATAGATTGCCTATCCTTTACAAATCGCTATTTCCTGAATATGCTGAAATTTACACTGCCATATACTCTTTTACTTTCAAACAGCGGCAGATTCGAAAAATCGTAGTCTCTCGGATGTTCCAGAATAAAAATTCCTTCCGGTTTTATCAGGTCTTTCCCGAAGATTAAATGAGGTACTTCTTCAAAATTTTTCAGATCATATGGTGGGTCAGCAAAAATAAGGTCAAATTGTTCTTTGCAGTGTTCCAGATAGCTGAATACATCCATTTTGAGTAAAGCCATTTCCGATTGTATCTTTAATTCTCCTTTGGTTTTTTCAATGAATGTCGAATGATTGAAATTTTTTTCTACACAGACGACACGCGGGCATCCTCTGGATATTAGCTCAAAGCTGATTCCTCCTGTTCCGCCAAATAAGTCCAGAGCTGAGGTTTCCTCCCAGTCTATATCGTTATTCAGTACATTAAAAAGGCTCTCTTTGGCCATATCGGTTGTCGGCCTTGCTTTAAAGCTTTTGGGTGGGTCGAATCTACGGCCTTTATACTTTCCGCTTATTATTCTCATAATATCAAAGATAGTAAATCGAGAGGAGCTTTCCGCGCGTCCTCGCTCCAAAAATGTATTTCACTTGGGGCGTTGACAAATTCTACGTTCTTAATATAATCATGCAAACGGCTGATAATAAACTTATCCGCGTTCCCCGATATATAAAGAAAGTCTTTTAGCTGATCCAGCTCATACCGTTCCCATAATTTAAGGATGAAGTAGAGTTGATTGTTAACAGGTTCGTTTTCGTATGAAAGGCAATGAAGCAACTTCCCATTCGAGAAACAAATAATATCCATAAATTCATCATGGAAGTTAAGATGCATTCTCGCCGCATTTTCATTCCCCCCTCTTTTTTCAAAGAGATTAACCAGGAGATTGGCGTGATGATAAAATTGAGGAGTCCACAGATTTCTGGAAAGGAACTCGAAAACTTTCCGGTCGATATTGAATAGCGCGACAATATCCTGGCTCTCTATCAAACCCGATGATAGATGGCTTACTTTATCGACATGGGTGAAGTTGTATAAAGTTTCCTTCTCTTTATTCCCAAAATATGAAGCCGGAACCAGGTCATAATCTTTTGAGACAAATATGACATTTGTTTTTCTGAATCGTTGGGTGAGAAAATTCAGATCGAAAACAATTCGTTGAATATTATCCAGATAGTTGTCGTTAGCCGAAAACGTGGTTTCCCGCAGGCAAAAACTCTTTCCGGCGTTAGGGTCGGATATAGAGAACATAAAGCCGTTCGTTTTGACGCGAATGGTTAGGATATATTTCTCTGACCGGCCAAGGTCTATATTTTCGGGTAAGAACATATTCTTGATTTTCTGCGTACAAAGTTAGAAAAAGATATTTTTATCCACTACTTTTGATAGTCAATTCGTCTTTTAACCCATTATGATCAGTAATTTCTTTAAAGAAAAAATAAAAACCAACTTTCCTTTTGAGTTGACCCCGGAACAAGAATCAGCTCTTGACAAGATTGTTGATTTTCTGTTTTTGCAGAAAGAAGAGTCCCTTTTTTTATTAAAAGGGTATGCCGGTACGGGTAAATCATCCTTGCTAGGGGCGCTGGTTAAAACAATGACAGAGTTTAAGCAAAAAACCGTGTTACTGGCTCCCACAGGGCGGGCTGCAAAGGTTTTTTCATCCTATGCAAATCATTCCGCTTTTACCATTCATAAAAAAATATACAGGCAACAACGGTTCTCCGGTGACTTTGGAAGTTTTGGACTGATGGATAATCTCTATAAGGATACGCTCTTTATAGTAGACGAAGCGTCCATGATCAGTAATATCGGAGGCGATTCGGTATTCGGGACAGGCTGTTTGCTCGATGATCTTATTCACTATGTATATTCCGGTGAAAATTGCCGCCTGCTGCTGATAGGAGATTCTGCTCAGTTGCCACCTGTTGGGGAGGACGATAGCCCGGCTTTGCAGGTTTCTGTGTTGGAAGGCTATGGCTTAGAGGTAAGGGATGCTATGTTGTCGCAAATTGTACGGCAAGCAGAGAGTTCAGGTATATTATTCAACGCGACGAATATACGCGATATATTGAATAGTGGTGAAACAGAAGATTATCCAAAACTGACTCTGGGAAAGTTCCCGGATATTGTAAAAATATCGGGTGAAGACCTGATAGATGAAATTTCATCGGCTTACGATAGGGATGGATTAGAGAATACGATGATAATATCGCGGTCGAACAAGCGATCGAATGTATATAATCAAGGTGTACGAAACCGGATTTTGTATCGCGAAGAAGAATTGTCGACAGGCGATATGTTGATGATAACAAAGAACAATTATTATTGGACAGAAAAAATTGAAGGGATAGATTTCCTTGCCAATGGGGAGATTGTCGAGGTGTTACGTGTACGTAGCGAACGGCAACTTTATGGTTTTAAGTTTTGCGATGTGTTGGTAAGGAGTATGGATTATGATATGGAATTGGAGATCAAAATATTGATGGATACTCTCTATTCCGATGCTGCCGGACTGACCAGGGAACGTTCGCAGGAACTATTCTTAAATATTCTTGAAGATTACGCGGATATTCCTACGAAGCCTGAAAGGATGAAGAAAATAAAGGCAGACCCGTTTTATAATGCCGTACAAGTAAAATTCGCATATGCCGTGACTTGCCATAAAGCGCAGGGTGGGGAATGGGCGAATGTGTTTCTCGACCTGGGCTATATATCTCAGGAACATTTAGGGACAAATTTCTATCGATGGCTCTATACCGCGATTACACGTGCCAGTAATAAATTATATCTGATAAACCTGCCGGAAGAGTTTTTATAATAAAAGAAGGGCTGTCTCAAAAGGTAAAACTCTCGTCATTGCGAGGGTTTGCCCGAAGCAATACATTAATAATCAATACTCTGGATTGCTTCACTTCGTTACCAATGACGGCAACTCCATCTTTTGACACAGCCTCCCCGCGCTCAATTTTTAAACACTGAGTACCACTGAGAAGGCACTGAGGTTCACTGAGACTAAAAAAACTCCGTGTTTCTCAGTGTCTTCTCTGTGTAACTCAGTGTTATAATCCCGGATTTATCTATACAGGGGGGGAGTAGTAAGTAGTAAGTAGTAAGTAGTAAGTAGTAAGTAGTGAGTAGTGAGTAGTAAGTAGTGGGTAGTAAGTAGTAAGTAGTAAGTAGTAAGTAGTAAGTAGTGGGTAGTAAGTAGTAAGTAGTAAGTAGTGAGTAGTGAGTAGTGAGTAGTGAGTAGTAAGTAGTAAGTAGTAAGTAGTAAGTAGTAAGTAGTAAGTAGTAAGTAGTAAGTAGTAAGTAGTGAGTAGTGAGTAGTAAGTAGTAAGTAGTAAGTAGTAAGTAGTAAGTAGTAAGTAGTAAGTAGTAAGTAGAGGGTAGTGTACTGTACTGGAAATAATTGAATCTTTAAATCTTTAAATTTTTAAATCTTATTTACGTATGAAATATTCGGACCCCCGCTCGCGCAGACGTCTCGTCTGTGTGTTGCGTAGCAAACATTTTGCTCTATCAAGCAAGACACGGACTAGAAGTCCGCGCCAGCAGATGAGTAGTAAGTAGAGGGTAGTGTACTGGAAATAATTGAATCTTTAAATCCTTAAATTTTTAAATTTTATTTACGTATGAAATATTCGGACAAGTTAGTAAAGCGTATCGTGAGGCTTATGGAAACTGATATGTATACCGTATCGGAAATTTGTGATGCTGTAGGAATCGACAGGAAGACATTCTATGAGTGGAAAAACGGGAAGCCGGATTTCCGCAAGGCAGTGGAGGACGCGGCAGACCGTTGCGACGAATTGCTGGTGAAAACGGCCCGGATTTCGTTGAAGCAGCGGCTTGAAGGTTATATGGTTACTGAAGAAAGGATTACTTACGAGCCATCGCGTCATAATCCGTCTGAGGAAGTGGAAAAGTCCCGTGTGGTAAAGCATAAGCAATACCCTCCCGACCTGCGGGCTATCCAGTGGGTATTGGAACGCAGCGAGCGTAAGAATGCTGAAGAACAGCGGTTTCCATCGACAAAGTTAGAGATACGGGTACCGGATGCGGGCTCTGTCGGGATGCTCAAGGCTAATTTGCAAAAAATGGGTATGGAGCAAGAGGATATTTCGATCGTTCATAGTGGCCGGGAGGAATTTTCAATTTGAGAATTAGCAAATGAGAAAATTAGCGAATTAGAAAATGAGTGTGGAGTTTGTTACATTTTAGTTAAAAGTTATGAGTAGACGAGATACGAGGTACGAGTTGTTGGCTGTTGACTGTCGCACGTCATTGCGAGGGTTTACCCGAAGCAATCCATTAATAGTCAATACTCTGGATTGCTTCACTCCTGTTGGCTCCGCCGATTTTCAATTCGCAATGACGAAAAGGCCTTGTTGACTAACTACTAACTACTGTTCACTGTGGAGTTTGTTACATTTTAGTTAAAAAGATACGAGTTTTAAGTTTTAAGTTCCGAGCGCTCACTACTGACTACTGAAGAATTATGAATTAAACAATATATTAAATATTGATAACCAATTTGCCCGTAGGGCATCCATATTAATAGAAAAAACGTGCAATACAACAACAAATCCCCGGAGGGGATTCACGAATGGACAGGTGGATGCCCTACGGGCAACTTATGAGGGGATTAGGCTGTTTCCTATTGATATGCAAGCCCTACGGGCTATTAGAAGGTATAGCCTTGTTGACTGATAACTGATAACTGTTGACTGATAATTGTTGACTGATGACTGATGACTGTAGAGGTTTGTTACTTTTTAGTTAAAAAATTTGCATTAAAGCTATTTGCGGTATTTCTCGTCTTCCTCTTCCTCCATCATACTCAAGTATGACTTGTACCGGCTTTCACTGATATAGTGTTGTTCTACAGCATTGCGGACAGCGCAATCCGGTTCATTGATATGAATACAGTTATTAAACCGGCAATCTTTAGAGAACTTAAAAATATCGGGAAAGAAATGAAAGATTTCTTCTTTTTCCATATCCACAGTGCCAAAGCCTTTAATTCCGGGAGTATCGATTATAAAACCTCCCTGAGGCAGTTCTATCATTTCCGAAAATGTGGTCGTATGCATTCCTTTTCCGTGATAGTCCGATATAGCGCCTGTTTTCAGGTTAGTATCAGGTATCAGAGAGTTTATCAATGTAGACTTACCTACGCCGGAGTGACCTGAAAACAGCGTGGTTTTATTTTTTATTTTCTCTTGTAAAGTAACCATACCTTCATTTTTCAAAGCAGATATCTTTATACTCGGATAACCTATATACTCGTACATGGCTATTATAGCATTCATGTATTCGGTTTCCTCTTTTGTATAAATATCCGTTTTGTTGAAAATCAGATTTACGGCAACTCTATAGGCTTCGGCCGACGCCAGAAAGCGATCTATAAAGACGGTCGATGTAACCGGATGGTTTATGGTTACGATAAGGAAACAAAGGTCTATATTGGCAGCAAGGATATGGGATTGTTTCGACAGGTTCGAGGATTTACGGATAATATAGTTTTTGCGATCTTCTATCTCTGTGATAAGTGCGGTTCCTTCCTCGTTTTCGACAATGACAACCCTGTCGCCAACGGCTATCGGATTGGTGCTACGTATGCCTTTGAGGCGAAAATTACCTTTGACCTTGCATTCTACATCCCGTCCGTCGTATGTCCGGGTTAGATACCAGCTACCTGTATTTTTTATTACCAGACCTTTCACTGATTTGAAAATTACCAGATTTGAAAATTAGCCAATGAAAAAAATCTTACAATCTTCAATTGGCTAATTTTCAAATCTTTAAATTGGCTAATTATACAGTCAATATTTCTTTTTCTTTTGCCACAAAAACGTCATCTATCTTCTTGATGTACTTATCGTGAAGTTTCTGCATGTCATTTTCGGCGTCTTTCCCAACGTCTTCTGCAACGCCTTCTTTTACTGCTTTTTTGATGGAGTCGATTGCATCGCGACGGGCATTTCTGATGCTTACTTTTGCTTCTTCGGCTTCTTGCTTTGCTTGCTTTACCAGTTGCTTACGGCGTTCTTCTGTTAGCGGGGGAATCGACAGGCGGATAATTTCTCCGTTGTTGTCAGGAGTAATACCTACATCTGAGTTTAAGATAGCTTTCTCTACGTCTTTCAACATTTGTTTTTCCCATGGCTGAACAATAATTGTCCGGGCATCAGGGGTATTGATAGCCGCAACACCACTTAGCGGAGTAAGTGTTCCATAATAGTCTAGCTTGATGCCGTCAAGAATATGAGGATTTGCTTTTCCGGCACGAATGCGAGATAGGGTTTCATCTAAAAATTCAACGGAAGCCAGCATTTTAGCTTCTGCTTTTTGTTCGATTTGTTTTAGGTCTGCTGCCATATTTGTATGATTTATTATTTCAAGATTCAAAGATTCAAAGATTCAAAGATTTCCAATATACTACTGACTACTGACTACATATGCACATAAGTACCGATATTTTCACCTTTCATCAGCTTTTCCAGATTGCCTGGAGTATCCATGTCAAAGACAACGATCGGTAAATTATTCTCCTTACACATAACAGTCGCTGTCAGATCCATTACTTTCAAGCCCCGTTTGTAGACTTCATCGTATGATATGGATTCGAATTTAGTTGCAGTAGGGTCTTTTTCCGGGTCTGCCGTATAAACTCCATCTACACGTGTACCTTTCAGCATTACATCCGCTTCTATTTCTATACCGCGTAATGATGAGCCTGTGTCGGTCGTAAAGAACGGATTCCCTGTTCCACACGACAAGATTGCGACCTCTCCACTTTGCATAGACTCTATTGCTTTCCATTTACTATATATTTCTCCTATAGGTTCCATGCGTATAGCTGTGAGTACGCGTGATTTTTGACCTATAGCTATCAGCGCGGAGCTTAGAGCAAGGCTGTTTATGACCGTGGCCAACATTCCCATTTGATCACCTTTCACACGATCATATCCTTTGGAGGCTCCACTCAAACCCCTAAAAATATTGCCGCCGCCGATGACAATGCTTATCTGTACACCCATATCGGCTACAGCTTTTATTTGTGAAGCATATTCGTTGAGACGTTTCTCGTCTATGCCATATTGTTGTTCACCCATTAGGGATTCTCCACTCAGTTTAAGAAGGATTCTGTTGTATTTTGCCATATCTAGTTTATATTAATGCAAATCTAATATATTTTGCTAAATAATGAAAGACCAAGACGAATCTAATGCCTTATATACAAAAAAGCCTGCTGATTTTCAGCAGGCTCCTGTATTATTCAATCCTGATTAATTTTCAGGTGTTGTTGCAGGTGTTTGTTGAGTCCCTTGGCTTGCAGGAATGTTTGTTGACATATCCGGCGTTCCTGCCGGAACCGGTTGTTGAGTTTCAATCTGTGTAGCAGGTGCATTGATACTGCCTTTAGGTCTTATCATTACACATACGATACTCATTATCATAATGAAACCAGCCAATCCCCAAGTCGTTTTTTCAAGGAAGTCGGTTGTTTTGCGAACGCCCATAATGGCATTTGATGAAGAAAATCCTGATGACAGACCTCCTCCTTTTGAGTTTTGTACTAAAACTATCAACACTAAAGCAATAGCAGCGATAACAATTAATATGGTAACAAGCGCGATCATTTTTTATCTTTATGTTTTGTATTTATAATCAATTTTTCGAGAAAACCCAATTGGTCTGCAAAGTAAATATTTTTTTTCGGATAATTCAAACTTAAATGTTTAATTATTTTATACGCCTTCTCGTACTTTTTCTGTTTTATATATATTTTGGCGAGAGTTTCCGTAAAAAATATGTCTTCAGTCAGTTCTTCTTCATTTTCTCCCTCATTTCTTTCTTCACCCTCCTCATATTTATCTTTTCCTTTGATCTGGATACGGATTTCACCTTCTTCCGATTTGTTGATAAAAGAGTCTATAATGCTTTGGTGCTTCAGGTTAATTGTTTCTTCTTGATTTTCTTGTCCTGAAGTGCACCCTGTAAGTTTTAAAGCCTCTTCACTTTGTGCGTATGAGAGGTAATCTGTACTAGCCAAGCTGGAGTGAGAAATATTATATTCCAAATCAGACGTTTCTTCATCGCGAGATTCGAAAAATGCGTTTAGCAATATGCTGGTTTTATCTTCATTTATTTCTTTTTTACTTGTTTGGGCAAAGAAACTATCATATTCTTCACTGAATATATAATAAAACAAAGCTCTCCGGTCATTTATAGAGATACTTAACCGTTCCAGCTCATTTTTATAGCCGTTGTCGCTGTCAGTGTACAAAGATTTTAAATAGGCAAAGATCGCAGCTTGAAAATATGGATATTCTTCGATAAGCTCTCTTAGCGATTCTGCTTCTTGCCTATTTGCAGTAGCATCCTTTTTGATGAACTGATAAAACTGTTGAATATCCATTCTTTACCAATTGCCCATTGTAGCATTGAATATCTGGTCTACAATATCTTTGTTTAATTCTTCTATGAGCTGATCCTGTACCTCGGTAAGCATTCTGCTGCTGGCAAAATCCCGGTATGCCGAAATCGTTTCTTCTTTATCTTCTTCCGGTCTTTTATTATTACGGAAACGGAATTTCACAGACATGGTCAGGCGGGTTTCCGATGCCAGGTTAATGCCCTGATTGTTTTCTTTTACAGATAGGGGAGTCAGATCGTAGCGGACAATCTCGCCTTCTATCTCCATCGACGGATTTACATCGGTTAGCTGTAGCTTCGTGCCTCGTACAAATACGTCCTTCATCCGTTCGTTAAACGTTTGCGTTAGCGGCGGATAAACGAGTGGTGCCTGATTCTGGAAATCACGGATATTGATGGTCGGATTTTCTTTATAGTCGATATTCGATCCATTAAATTTATATGAGATCGTGCAGGCCACCATCGCTATGGATAAAATAACAAGCGAGATTATTCTTTTCATAGATTTTCCAAATTATATTCTTTTATTTTACGATAGAGTGTACGTTCCGATATTTTCAAGTCTTTTGCGGCGTTTTTTCGTTTTCCGTTGTGACGGTCCAATGCTTTTATTATCATGTCTTTCTCCACATCCTGCAACGAAAGGGTTTCTTCTTCATAATCGGGGTCGTATATAACATCTGCTTCTGTAATATCGGCAGGTGTGTGCAGGTTTTCTTTTAAGGGAATAGCTGCCCTTTCATTTTGATTAACGACCATTGGCGTAAGAGGGGGGTCGTTGTTTATTATTGGAGCAGAAACTATATCCGAAGCCTTTAGGTTTCCGGCTACAATGTCGTGGACGATCTTCTTTAGTTCGTTCATGTCTTTTTTCATATCGAACAGCACCTGATATAGAATCTCACGTTCATTGTTGAATGTCTTCTGATCGTTACTCAAATTGCCAATAGGCACTAATCCTACTTCGTTAGCCGGGAGGTATAATTTAAGTATATCGGCTGTAATTTCTCTACTTTGTTCTATAATAGATATTTGTTCGGTAATATTTTTCAATTGGCGGATATTTCCGGGCCAATAGTAGTCTTTCAGCATTCTGCGCGCTTCGTCTGTCAATGAGATAGGAGGCATGCTGTATTTTTCAGCACAGTCGCCGGCGAATTTTCTGAATAGGAGAGGGATGTCATCTTTCCTCTCTCTGAGCGCAGGAATTCGTATTGGAACAGTATTCAGGCGATAATATAAATCTTCCCTGAAACGACCGTTGCGGGTTGCTGTTATCATATCCAGATTAGTAGCAGCGACAACACGTACATCGGTTTTCTCTACTTTCGACGAGCCTACTTTTATAAATTCTCCGGTTTCCAATACACGCAACAACCGGGCTTGCGTAGAGAGCGGTAATTCTCCTACTTCGTCCAAAAATAAAGTGCCTCCGTTCGCAACTTCGAAATATCCCTTGCGTTCACCGGTAGCTCCTGTAAATGAGCCTTTTTCGTGGCCGAAAAGCTCCGAGTCAATGGTACCTTCGGGTATAGAGCCGCAATTGACAGCTATGTATGTCCCATGTTTGCGGTGGCTGAACTGATGAATAATTTGCGGGAAGTTTTCTTTACCCACGCCACTCTCTCCTGTCACCAGCACCGACATATCGGTGGGGGCGACCTGGAGGGCAATATCTATAGCCCGGTTCAGGTCGGGACTGTTCCCGATGATACCGAAGCGTTGTTTTACTTGTTGAATATCCGGTTTTGCCATATGCTTAGTCAGTAATGTTTAACGAAACCTGACAAAATTACATATTTATTCGGTTTGTGTCAGTCTTTTTTAGTGAAGATTTCTAAAAGTTATCAGTCAACAGTCAACAATTATCAGTCAACAATTATCAGTCAACAGTTATCAGTCAACAGTTATCAGTTATCAGTTATCAGTTATCAGTCAACAAGGCTATACCTTCTAATAGCCCGTAGGGCTTGCATATCAATAGGAAACAGCCTAATCCCCTCATAAGTTGCCCGTAGGGCATCCACCTGTTCATTCGTGAATCCCCTCCGGGGATTTGTTGTTGTATTGCACGTTTTTTCTATTGATATGGATGCCCTACGGGCAAATTGGTTATCAATATTTAATATATTGTTTAATTCATAATTCTTCAGTAGTCAGTAGTGAGCGCTCGGAACTTAAAACTTAAAACTCATAACTTTTTAACTAAAAAGTAACAAACCTCTACAGTAAACAGTAGTTAGTAGTCAGTAAACAGTCGACCTTTTCGTCATTGCGAATTCGAAGAATCGGCGGAGCCAACAGGAGTGAAGCAATCCAGAGTATTGATTATTAATGGATTGCTTCGGGTAAACCCTCGCAATGACGTGCGACAGTCAGCA